>JANYDR010000420.1 GCA_025363495.1 Cyclobacteriaceae bacterium
CTGAAAAATCCCAGAGTCCCTATCCCTCGTACCAACCGGTTCTTGAATAAAAATGGTCAATATATATGGGTAGAGGGAACTGTTACCAATTTACTGGATGACGAAAATGTTCAGGCCGTTGTTACCAATTATCACGATATCACTGATAGAAAAGAGGCCGAAGAAAAATTAAAGAAGTCTGAAGCAAATCTCAATACCATCTTTGAAAATATTTCGGAGGGGATCATTCTTATCGAAATAGATGGCACAATAAAATCTTTAAACTCAAAAGCAATTAATGACGCGCTGGTACAAAATCAAACAGCGCCAAAAGTGGGCACAAATCTTCTTGATTTTATTGATGAATCCAGAAAGGTTTTTTTTAAAGATGTAATAGCACGCGCCCACCATGGAGAAGCATTTGACTATGATCGTTCTTTTCAGCTTCAGGATGGAACAACGCTGTGGATCAATGTTTCCCTTAATCCTGTCAAAGAAGAAGGAAAAATAAAAGCAGTATGCATTACCACAAGGGATATTACTCCCAACAAAAAAGCAGAAGAAAAACTTGTAGCAAGTGAAAAATATTATCGCTCCCTCATTGAAAATATCTCCGACGCTATCGTTGTTAACGCGGAAGATTCTACGTTGCTATATCAAAGTCCATCAGTCAGTCGCATTTTAGGTTACTCGGAGGACGAACGAAAAGGTAAACAAGTCAGGAGCTACGTTCACCCCGATTACCTCGATGAATTTGACGAACTCTATAGCGATCTAAAGCTAAATCCCAGAAAACAGGTTCCTTTTCAATATAAATTCCTACATAAAAATGGAAGCTACGTTTGGCTTGAAGGCGTCGTTACCAATTTACTGGATGACCCGGACGTAAAGGCCATTATATCAAACTATCGCGACATCACCGAGCGTAAAGAATCCGAGGCAAGGATCGCAGCAAATGAAAGAAGATTTCAGGCATTGATAGAAAGTGGACATGATGCTATTTCTCTCACTGATAGAAACCTGGTTGCTTTTTACAGGAGTCCATCGATCTATAAAATGACAGGCTGGACATTTGAAGAAATGGCAAAGATCGGAATGGATCTGACTCACCCGGAAGATACGCTTAAAATAAAATCTGACCTGGAAAAGGTATTGAAAAATCCAAAGGAACCAATTGCCACAGAAACCCGGTTGCGTCATAAGGAAGGTTACTATATTTGGCTGGAAGGAACTACAACAAACATGCTTCATGATGAAAGTATAAGGGCGATCATTTTCAATTATCGCGATGTAACAGAAAGAAAGAAAGCTGAAACTGAAATCCATGCACTTAATACTGAGCTAGAAGAACGCGTCAAACAGCGCACAGCTCAACTTGAAGCGGCCAACAGCGAGCTCGAAGGATTTACCTACTCAGTGTCACATGACCTTCGTTCACCACTGCGAATAATAGATGGGTTCGGGCAGATTTTATTAGAAGATTACTCTTCCAGTCTGGATGAAGAAGGTCAAAAGACCCTGGGTACTATCATGAGTAACGCAAAGCGAATGGGTTCGCTTATTGATGATCTCCTCGATTTCTCTCGCATCGGAAGATATCATATCCGGATATCAGACGTAAATATGAATGATCTGGTGTCCGAGGCCTTAATGGATTTAAAAAATGGTGGGATCATCGTTCCTTCTCATGTCACTGTATCAAAATTAAAAAATGCTAAAGGAGACAGCAACTTATTAAAGCAGGTATGGACTAATCTTATTTCCAACGCTGTAAAATATTCAGGAAGACAAGAAAATGCTGTTATTGAAATTGGCTCAGAGGAAGATGGAGGAAAAACAGTTTATTTTGTAAAAGATAACGGAGCCGGTTTTGATATGAAGTATTACCACAAACTATTTGGTGTATTTCAGCGTCTTCACCACCAGGAGGAATTTACCGGAACCGGAGTAGGTCTTGCCCTCACTCATCGTATCCTTCTGAGGCATAACGGCTCTATTTGGGCTAAAGCAAAGCTCGGAGAAGGAGCTACATTCTTTTTTACGCTTCCCGAATAACAGATTATTAAAGACTTTTAAATTTTATTTTTCGCTAGTATCTGTTTATCTTCGATATACATTCCGGCAATCATAGTATATACATTAAATATACACTATATTAGAACAAACGTCAGATAGTCCCCCCTACGCTGGCCATAATGATTTACTTAAATAGTATTTTAATATGGATCATAACGTTGAAATTTTACTGATTGAAGACAACCTGGAGGAAGCTCAGCTTACTATCAGAAGCTTAAAAAAAAACCACCTGGCAAATAATCTGCTTCATATAAGTGATGGAGCTGAAGCACTGGATTTTATTTTCGCCCAAAATAAATATTCAGACCGCAAGATAGGTGATGACCTCAAACTTATTCTGCTGGATCTTAAACTCCCAAAGGTTGACGGCCTTGAAATTTTAAAAGCCGTTAAAACAGATGACCGGACTAAGATTATACCAGTGATTATACTTACTTCTTCCAAAGAAGAACAGGATATTGTTACAAGCTATAAGTTGGGAGTAAACAGTTATATTGTTAAGCCAGTCAATTTTGATTCATTCTCCAAAGCAGTAGTGGAGTTGGGCATGTACTGGATGCTGCTTAATGTGTCTCCAAAAAATTAAATGATCTGAGGGTATTGACAACCAACGTTGCTGGAGAAATTGCAATCATTTGATGCATGGAAAGTGTGATTAAATTATTGATGCTGGAGGATACAGAAGCGGACGTAGTCTTGATTCAAAGAGTACTGAAACAATCTGAATTGAATCTCAATATTAAGCATGTCTCAAACGAACGTAGTTTTGTAGAGGCATTGGATTCTTTTACTCCGGATATTGTACTCAGCGACCATCAGCTTCCCCAATTCAGTTCAATCGAAGCTCTCGAAATTTGTAGGGACAAATTTCCCTTTGTTCCTTTTATTCTTGTTACTGGTGCCGTCTCAGAAGAATTTGCAGCCTCTATTATAAAGTCTGGAGCGGATGATTACTTATTAAAAAATAACTTAAAACGATTGCCGACCGCCATCACACAGGCGATTGAGAAAAAAAACACGCAGGAATCTCTTCAAAAATCGGAAGCCAACATAAGGACAATTTTTGATAGCGTTGATACTGCTTTCGTATTACTTGATAATAACTACACCATACTCTCATTCAATAAACTCTTTGGCATAATGGCCATTGAACAAATGCAGGTGCAGCCTAAAGAGGGTGACAGCGTCTTTACTGTTACAAAGCCAGACCGGCATATTTTTCTGAAACATCTCCTGGACAAAATCCTCGCCGGTGAATCCATTGAATACGAATCCGAATTTAATCCGGGAAGTGGTCCATGGCTTCATTACCGGATCAGTCCTGTACGGGGCATTAACAATAATGTAACGCGTGTTATGTCAACCATAACAGATATCACAGCGCAAAAAAAAGCAGAAGAAGCAAAAAAGAAAACAGACCTAGAATTACAGGAGGCTCACCAGCGATTATTTTTTCATATAAAAAACACACCACTTGGATTTATCGAATGGGATGAGCACTACAAGATAAAATCATGGTCTAAACGAGCTGAAAAGATTTTCGGTTGGACAGAAGATGAACTCTTTGAAAGAGAGCATCAAGGTCTTGACTTAGCTTATAAAGAAGATCTGGTGTGGCTTCAGCCCAAAATACAACAACTTATTAATGAAGAAGTCAGCAGAAACCAGATTCAAAACAGGAATTATACCAAAGACGGAAGAGTCATCTGGTGCGAATGGTTTAACTCAGCCTTAAAAAATAAGGATGGGAAAATAATAACTTTCATGTCGCTGGTTCAGGACATTACTGAACGAAAAACGATTGAAAATGTATTGCGTGAATACAACGACCGCTTTGAAATACTTTCTAAAGCTACCAATGATGCAATATGGGACTGGAATATTGAAGACGATTCAACCATCTGGAACCACGGTATTGAAACCATTTTTGGCTATGCAGAACGGGAAGTAAAATTCAAGAAGCTCTGGTGGAAAGAGAAAATCCATCCGATTATGATCGTGTTAATAATGAAATAGACGAGGTCTTCGCAAGCAAAGCTGCCAATTGGAGTTCGTTATTCCAATATCGCTGTGCTGATGGCACCTACAAGCATGTACTGGACAGAGCGTATGTGATCTACGACAATGACAAACCCGTACGAATGATTGGTGCCATGCAGGACATTACGGAGAATGTTCGGGCTTCAAAAGAAATTGAAAAACTTTCACTAGTAGCAAGTCACACTCAAAACAGTGTGCTGATTACTGATCCTGGCGGAAATCTTGTTTGGCTTAACGAAGCATTTACCAGACTTACCGAATATGCTCTTCAGGAAGTTATCGGCAGAAAACCTGGTTCGTTCTTACAGGGAGAAGAAACTGATTCAGCTACTGTCGCCCGCATCTCAGGAAAATTAAAGAAGCGTGAAGCATTCAGTGATGAAATCATTAATTACTCCAAAAGTGGAAAAAAATACTGGATCAAAATGGATGTAAGTCCTGTATTTGATGCAAAGGGAGAATTAACATACTTCATCTCAGTGCAAAATGATGTAAGTCAGCAAAAAGAATTTGAAAATCAACTTACTAATATAGCACGCGAACTTACTAATCTGATTCAAAATGCTACGGTCCCAATTTGGGGCATTGATAGAAATGGATACATCAATGAGTGGAACAAAGCGGCTGCTCAACTTTTGGGGTATAGTAAAAATGATGTCCTTGGACAGAAATGGATCAATTTTCTAGAACCACATATTCAAAAATCTGTTGATGAAGTTCTTCAAAAAGCATATAGGGGCGAGCCAACCAGCAACCGCGAGCTCCCGTTTTTAAATAAGGAAGGCAAAAGACAGATTTTACTAATAAGCGTATCTCCCCGCATGAATGTTGACCAAAACATTAATGGAATAATCTGCGTAGGTCAGGATGTAACAGAAGTATTCGCCTACCGCCAGGGTCTTGAAAAAATGGTAGAAGACCGCACACGCGAACTAAACGAAGCACTTCAAAAGGAAAAAGTATTGGTAGAAATGAAAAGTAAGTTTGTTTCAATTGCTTCCCATGAATTCAGAACCCCCCTCTCTACAATTAGTTTTGCCGCTGAATCTATTCGCAATTATTTTCACCAATTGTCTGCTGCGGAGATTCAGCGAAAGCTGATTAAGATCGAAGACCAGGCGAGTCATATGACCAACCTGTTGGAGGATATTCTTACCATTGGAAAGTCTGAAGCTGGCAAGATTAAAGTGAAGCGGGTGAGCCTTGATCTCGAGGAATTTATTGGTTCTCTGGTTGAAGAGGTAAGATCCGCGTCGAAAGATAAAAGAGAGGTCGTGTTCAATTTCTCTTGTAAAGGCAAAATGGTCAACGCAGATGATAAGCTATTGAGAAATGTGGTGGTTAATCTGCTGACGAACGCACTCAAATTTTCACCTCTCGCTGCCCCTGTGATAATCTCTGTGTCTGATCATAAAGGAAACATCCTTATTGAAGTTACTGATACGGGTATTGGAATAGATCATGATGAACTTGAATCTATTTTTGAACCTTTTCAAAGAGCATCAAATGCTTCAGCCGTCCAGGGTACAGGCTTGGGACTTTCCATTTTAAAGAAGGCAGTAGAACTTATGAATGGTAGCATTCATGTAGAAAGCATTGTTAACAAAGGCTCTACTTTCAGAGTTGAGATCCCCATGCGATGAAAAAAATACTACTCGTAGAGGATACTGCTCACCTTGCAGAAGAGGTTGCCGATATCCTGAAAATGGAGGGCTTTGAGGTAAGAGTTGCCACAAACGGCATACATGGATTGGAATTGATATCGGAAGCCAAACCTGATTTAATAATTACAGACCTTTTAATGCCGGGAATGGACGGTTTTGAATTTATCCGCAACGTCCGCTCTCAACCTGATCTTAAATCAATACCTATTGTAGTCCTCTCTGCAAAGACCGCGCAATCAGATAGGATTTCGGTAATAGAGGCAGGTGCTGATAGTTTTATTCAAAAACCCTGTAAAGCACACGAATTGATTGCTTCTATCAATTCCCTATTAGTTAACAGATAACCTAGTTCAATCTTAGTGCGCGTCTCCTGATATCCAGGTAGATGTGATTACGGCAACGATTTTATAGGGGATTACCCTGAGAGAATATTACCAATATTTCAGACATTTTATTGACAGCTCCCCACTCAATTTAAGCAGGGGTTTTAGCAATTCCTGATTTTATAAAATTCAGCCTTTTCCTGATACAGAGGTGCTCAGAATACTTCAATTTTACACTGTAAAGAGAAAATATTTCTTTTGATTATGAGCCATAGCAACCTTATAGAAAAATTTATTTACAGCTGTTCGCATGACCTGCGTGCCCCAGTTTCTTCAATACAGGGGCTTGTTCGAATTGCTGAGTATTATCCTCATCATGATGAAACGCACAAATGCCTCGAAATGATAGAGGCCTGCACTCATACAATGGATAAGCTTCTTCGAACCATGGAAGAATATCTAGTGAATAATCACCATTCTCTTAAATTCACTTCAATTGATCTACCTAAATTAATTCAGGAAATTGAAGACGAGTTTAAAAACCAGCTCGACGCCTGCAATATATCGCTGGTGTCTGATGTAAAACCATCCCCGTCATGGAAATCTGACTATCATAGCATATCAAAGATTTTAAAATACCTGATCTCAAATGCTATCGCTTTCCATGATCCCGGAAAGGAAGAAAGAAAAATAAATTTAACGATTGAAATATCAGACAGTGGCGCTGTGCTCGAGGTTTCTGATAATGGACTTGGTATCCCTGAGGCACAGGCCAAAAAACTTTTTGAAATCTTTCATCGCGGGTCAGAAAATTCCCTTGGTATTGGCATGGGACTTTTTCTAACTAAAAGCATCGTTGAAAAAATTGGCGGAGATATCGCCTGTCGATCTGTTGTAAAAGAAGGAACAACTATCACTATATCTTTTCCAGTATTCAACGGAATAACTCAATCCTGCCAATCATAGAAAGTTTTCCTTTGATCGGCGTTATTCTAAGACCTCTTAGGTAAAAAAGCCTTCGGCTTTAATGCATGCTTTACCGCAGAGACACTGAGGCGCTGAGGCACGCAAAGAAATTCTTAGTTCTGACAAATTTATTTTGGATCGGCTGCCGAAGGCAGCCTCAGCGTCCTTACAAGTAAAAGCTCTGCGCTCTTTGCGAGTTCAATCCGCGCACTCTGCGTTAAATGTATTGGGTCGAACTCAAGAATTGTAATTAAGATAGAAATATAGTTTTGCCCAAAACTAGATCTTAGAATTCTAATCACTCCATCTAACAAAATAACCCTTCATTCATCATCCATTCGGCGGGTCTTAACCGCAGGAAGTTGCAAAGGGATGACGAAGTCATTAATCCTCTTCCCCATTTTCATTCGCCATTTTTAAGATTCTAAATTCTGAAATTCGCAGCCATTCTCATTTGTGGCCCCGGTACATTTTTTGCAATTACAGCGTGGCTCTTCTTCACGAATTCACGGATTTTGTTACGGAACGTGACTTTTACAACGAGGAGAAACTTTTAGCAACAATCAACTCGGTTTTTTTACATCTTGCTCGCTGGTTTAAAAATGAAAAAGGCAGGTACAAAGGTGATGCGCATCAATATCATCCAGTCAGGACTGGTTTTGTTGTCATTTTTTTTCATTATAACGGCAGGTATCGCCCAGCAAAAACCTGATCCTCAAAAAGATCCCGGTTGGATCAGGACAAACGGAAATAAAGTGGTGAAAAAAGTAATGGGTATCATTACTACCGATCCTGTAGATGAAAATCCCGCATTAAATGTAAAAAGTGAAGATGGATACCTTCCTTATGCCGGGAAGATCATTCGGAAAATTATAATCAAACGTATTGGTTTTGAAAGCACTGTACTTGACACAACACGCCGGTTGCAGACCTTCATCTCAAACACTGCCAATACTCTTCACGTTGACACAAAAGAATTTGTAATACGCGACAACTTATTTATTAAAGAAGGCAAACCACTCAATCCATATCGGGTAGCAGATAACGAGCGTACACTTCGTAATCTCACCTTTGTACTGGATTCGAGAATTCTTGTAAAGCCAATATCTAAAAATTCAGATTCTGTTGATTTGATCGTAGTCACCCGCGATGTATTCAGTCTTGGAGGAAACCTGGAACCACAGTCGCCAACTAAATATAAATTAGGTATCCAGGAAGCTAATGCCTGGGGTATGGGACAGCGTATTCAATTCAATACGTTATATGATATTGATCGCAATCCACGATTTGGTTACGAAGCTGTTTATCAAAAAACAAATGTCATGGGAAGCTTTGTTGATGCCGCTGTTGGTTATACAGAAATCAATACCGGCTCGAGTATTGGAAATGAAAATGAGAAAGCCTATTATGTACGATTGAGCAGACCTCTCTTTCAACCCTTTGCGCGATGGGCAGGAGGTCTTGAATTAAGCAACAATAATTCTACGAATGTTTATAGAAAACCAGACAGCACGTTCGCCAGTTACAGGTATTCAATACAGGATTATTGGGCTGGTTATTCTTTTGGTCATAAAAAAATGTCTTCAGATCTGAGAGAAAATAGAAACCGGAAATTTGTTGCTTTACGTGGGTTTCAGCAGCATTTTGAGAACCTTCCAACTATTAATTTGACCGAGCCTGACCGGTATGCCTATCGTAACCGCACAGCCATTCTTTCCCAGATTTCTTTCTTCCGACAAGACTTTTACAAAACACAATATGTTTTAGGTTTCGGTCGAACAGAAGATATTCCTTATGGCTATCGTGCATCATTCACCAGTGGCTGGGAAACGGAGCTTGGATTAAAAAGACTATACCTCGGGAGTGAATTATATTACACGAAAGTGCGGGATAGCGGAACGATACTTACCTATACCGCCAAACTTGCAAGCTACCTGAATGGCAGTCGTTCGGAAGATGGATTACTTTTACTTGACTTTATCCGATATAGCAAAGTGTATCAAAAGGGTGCATTTAAAATCCGAAATCAAACGGAGATTGGATACACTGTGCTCTTTAATCAAAATATAAAAAGAGGAATTGACATCCGTGACGTAAATGGTGTCCTTGGCTTCAGTCCTGATAGCCTGGTTGGTACACGACGACTGATCATAAGTGATGAGTTCGTCGTCTTCACACCATCAAAAGTATTTGGATTCCGACTAGCGCCTGTTGCGAGAATTGATATGGCATTGATCAATAGCAATTCTAATAATCTACTCAGTACCAATAATTTTTTCTCAGGTCTTTCACTTGGTCTGAGAGCGAGGAATGAAAATCTTATTTTCAATACGATCGAAATAAGGACATTCTTCTATCCAAGAACTGTTGAGCGAATACAGCATATAAATTTCAGTGTGGGAACCAACATCAAAATTAAATACCCCAACAACCTTGTAACTCCTCCAGCCACGGTCTTTAACCCGTAGGATTATAATATTAAAAAATTGTGTGGAATTATTTCCCCAGAGTTCATCTTTATTATGCCCGCGATTTGAATTGGAGCACCGAATTCATACCTAAAATCTGGCACAATATTTTAGCCACTTTTGTGAAAACACACAGGTTATGGACTTACTATTATTTCTGCTGGCGTTCATTATCGGCTTCGGAATTTTCATTTCTTCAGCTTATTTCCTGGCAAAACTGATGTTTCCAAGATTGGAGGATGAGGAGGGTGTGAATTATTCGTATCCGAAAACAAAGAGCAATTATCTACCTCGGATCAATAAGAGTGCGAATCCTTATTTCTTCCCGAAAAATCATCCTTACTCCTATAAATAAATGGCCGGAGTTGTAATTCTTAGTAGAGCTTACGGTAGTGGTTTATTTGAAAACGGTGGCTTAAGAGTTATATGAAATTCCGGAAATTTTTATTGGGGTGCGAAGATATTTTTCGCTTTGCACAGGAAATATTCAAGCAGATCTTTAAGAATAAGTTTGAATGGCGGGAAATTCTTAAGCAATGCTTTGCGGTCGGCAACCGATCATTCTTTTTGGTAAGTTTCACCGCATTTTTAGCAGGCATTGTTTTTACGCGGCAATCCCGTCCTTCACTTTCATCTTTTGGCGCTGAGTCATGGTTGCCCTCATTAGTTTCACAAGCCGTAGTACGTTCACTCGGTCCGCTTATTACAGGACTTATTTGCGCAGGTAAATTAGGCTCAAATATCGGAGCAGAACTTGCAAGTATGAAAGTAACTGAACAAATCGATGCGATGGAAGTTTCAGGAACGCGCCCATTCTCCTATCTCGTTGTAAGCAGGGTTGTTGCCACTACGCTCATGTTACCAATCCTCGTCGTGTTTGCAGATATGATAGCATTGACCGGGTCCTTTCTAACCGTCAATATGATTAACAACACCGGATTCAGGCTTTACTTCAATGAAGTAACAGCTCATATTGTATACCTGGATATTTTTTCCTCCATGATCAAAGCACTATGTTTTGGTTTTGCCATTGGTTTTGTAAGCAGCTATGCCGGGTATCATTCTGAAAATGGAACTACGGGTGTTGGTAAAGCGGCAAATACTGCTGTCGTAATTTCCATGCTGTTCATATTCATTATCGATCTGCTAACACTTCAATTCATCAACCTGTTTCGATAATGGAGGATCCCAAAAACGATACTCCGGCAAAAACAAGTGTGGATAAAACCACTGTTGTCACTAAAATCAGGAACCTGAAAAAATCCTTTGGTGACATGGAGGTTCTGAGAGATATCAGTCTTGATCTTCATCAAAGTGAAAACCTTGTTATCCTTGGCAGATCCGGTACCGGAAAATCAGTTCTTATAAAATGCATGGTAGGTCTTATCCATGCTGATGGAGGTGAGATCGAAGTATTAGGATACAATGTACTTACACTTTCTCCCGAAAAGCTCAACGAAATGCGTCAGCAGGTTGGATTTTCATTTCAGAGCAGCGCATTATACGACTCGATGACTGTTCGAGAAAATCTTGAATTTCCCCTGAAAAGAAATCTTTCCCTCTTTGATAAGAAGGAGTTGAAAGACCTGGTGATGACCGCATTGAAAGACGTCGGTCTTGAAAGTGCAGTAAACAAGAAGCCAGCGGAACTATCCGGGGGTATGAAAAAACGAATCGGCATCGCGCGCACGCTTATCCTTAAGCCAAAAATTATGCTATACGACGAGCCAACGGCAGGACTTGATCCCATGACTTCTACCGAAATCAATGAACTTATTTTAAGTGTCCGGGAAAAATATAAAACCTCGTCCATCATTATCACCCACGATATCAGTTGCGCACGTCAGACATCTGACCGGGTTATTGCAATGGTAGAAGGGCATCTAAGGGCGGAGGGAACCTTTGAAGAAATTAAACAAACGCAAGACCCAGACCTGGCACCCTTTTTTAAATATTAAGATTATGGAAGAAAATGATGTAAAAGAACGCGTAAAACTTGGAGCCTTTGTGGCCGGTGGCGCATTTTTATTTTTGATCGCTGTTTTTTTTGTCGGTAGCGCCAGCAATTTCTTCAGCCGAACATTCGTCGTGTCAGCCATCTTTAAGAATGTAGAAGGACTGAAAGAGGGTGATAAAGTCTGGCTCTCCGGTGTTCAGATAGGAACGGTAAAAACTGTCCGCATCGTCAAGGTTGGAGAAGTGATCGTTAGTCTTTCTCTTAAAGAAAAACAGAACGAGTTCATACGTAAAAATGCAACAGCTTCCATCGGTTCAGATGGATTGATTGGAAACAAGATTGTCGTAATACAACCTGGAAACTCTCCTGCGATTATTCAGGATGACGACACCATCAACGCCGTTTCCCCTGCGGATACTCAGGAGTTGGTAAACATTGCCAAAGAAGTTGGTGAGAACACACGATCTATTACGCTCGATTTAAAAGCTATTTCAAGCAAAATCAATAAGGGTGAAGGTATTATTGGAGAACTTCTCAATGACGGAGCCTTCGCTCAGGACATCAGAAAAACTGTTGCTAACTTCAAAAATACCGGCGAGAACGCTGCAAAGGCCTCCGCTGAACTAACCTCCGTAGCCTACGAAATGAAAAATGGAAAAGGACTCCTTCCCAAGCTTCTTACCGATACTAGTTATGCAGGCACTTTCAAACAAACACTTGTTAACGTAAAGAAGGTAAGCACCAATGCTTCAGCCGCATCGAAAAGTCTTGAGAACATTACAGCAAAGATGAATGATAAGGACAATGCAATCGGTGTTCTGCTGGCCGATACAGCTTCTGCTCATAAACTTCAAAATATTATTAAAAATTCAGAAAAAGCTTCGATTAAACTGGACGAAAACATGGAAGCCTTGAAGCACAATTTTCTGACAAGAGGATACTTTAGAAAACAGGAAAAGAAAGCCCAAAAGGAAAAGGAAAAGCTGGAGAAAGAGAAAAATAATAAATGAAAGTAACTTTTAATAAACCGACCTAGCCATGGCACCACTCACTCAACGTATTATAGGACTCACATTGGTGACTTTAATAAAAGGTATAGCTATCACCGGATTAATCGCCGATGTCGTTTTCTTTTATGGCCACAAGCAGGCCTATAATATTAAGGCGATATTAAAGAAGAAAATCAGGATCGTTAGAACTTACCCGTCGCATAATTAAGCGATAATAAAAATGGTCATTAAGAATCACGATCCCTCATTATTACTTTCAATAAAAATCCTGTCCATCCTTAAATCCTTCGATTCTACTCCAGGCAATTTTCCAATCCCACTCTAAAAGGGATATCCTATTGCCACATTAAATATCAGATTCTGACTTCTCCAGTCAGCGTTTCCAAAATCAATCTTATTAACTACCCAATCAAACTTATTAGTCCCAGGTATATCACTCTGAGGCAATGGTTTTCTTAAAGGCCACGCCAGATCAAAACGTAATACAAAGTAGCTGAAGTCATACCGGATGCCGAAGCCCGTACCAACTGCAATTTGAGTAAGGAATTTATCCTTATCAAATTGTGCAC
This sequence comes from Cyclobacteriaceae bacterium, assembly GCA_025363495.1. Taxonomy (GTDB): domain Bacteria; phylum Bacteroidota; class Bacteroidia; order Cytophagales; family Cyclobacteriaceae; genus ELB16-189. The sequence goes on from JANYDR010000420.1 coordinate 13,053, forward strand.
CTGGCCTTTTAGGATCGTTATTCATAAGCCAGATATTCCCAGCATCCATAAAGATGCCGCCTTTGAGGGGTCCGATTAAGTCAAACCGATATTCGACATTTCCCTCCAGCTTTATATCACCCCGCTGATCAATGAAGTAATTATTTGAGTGAATGCTTGTGTCGGTCCTGACATTGTAGGTTCCCGGCCCGAGGGATCGTGCAGGAAACGCGCGAATGCTGTTCGATCCACCAATAGAGAATTGCTTGATATAAGGCATCTCTATAGAATTTCCATATGCATTACCAACTCCAACAATTAAGCGTGTTGCTATTTTGCTTTGACTCTTTCCTGATCCGGTAAGAAGGTAATATCTAAAGTCAATATCGCCACGAAGGTATTGCGAATAAGGAGCTCCGATTATTGTGTATGGTTCTCCCTCTCCTGCTGTAGCAACCCGTTGAATACCATGGAGAGCATTGCCCGATACGTCGATAGTGCCTCTGAAATAAAAATTGGATTTCTTCCTGTCCTTAAGCTTATATCTCTCTTCAACATCTTCTGTGAATTGTGTGTTGATGGTAAAAGAATAACGCGACCCCAGGATGAATTGATTTTGAAAAGAGTTTTTCAACACTGGATTAGCGTTCAGCAGGGAGTCAAATTTTTGTGACCTGTCGCCGGACTCAACAAAGCTGATGTCCACAGGATAAAGTTCATGTGTTTTTAGAGATGTCTCTCTCCAGATGTATCCGTAAGAAACGTTAAATGTTCTGAGACTGAAGTACGTAAGACGCTCCTGGTAATTATATCCAACTTTGAATTGAGTTGAAGGAAGGTATTTCTCAGACCCGTAACGAACATGAAACGGTGTGATAAATCTGGGCACCGACAGGCTTGCCTCCGCTCCGACTTCAAAAGAATTTAATGGAGCACTTGTCTGACGGCTAATCTGAACTTCATATGCTGAATGTAGCTTGAACTGAAATAATTCAGCACCTCGCAAAAAATTCCGATCTGTAAACGTTGCCTCAAAACCGGGACCAACAAAATTGTTTGATTTGGATACTCCATCTACCTGTAAGCGCATCGATCTCTTCAGAAAAGGTGTCATGTAAATATTTGCTGTGAGGAATGACGAATCCTTTTTACTATCAGTGAATTTAATATTCACATATTTAAAAGTCTGCAAACCCATTAAGTGAATCAACGAGTATTCATGATTGCGTTTTCTGTAAATGCTATCGGGCTTCAGGTTGATGACATTCACAACTATTTCAGGACGAAAATGATGCAGATCGTCAATATAATTATATCCGTTCACCCGAACAGTATCGGTCACTGACTTTAAGGTATCATTACTCAATGTGTAGTTAGGGAAAACATTAATCTCTTTCACGATGTATCTCCGGACAGATTTATCCGGTACATCCTTCTTGAATACAAGGTCCACGTCGATTTGATGCTTGCCAACAGTACTGTCAGCTTCGAAAAGTAGGTGCTGACTATCAAAGTAGTATAGGCCATTGTTTTTCGCTACTTCGCCAATACGAAGCTGTTCAGCCTGCAATCGCTCCAGTCTATACCGTTGCCCTTTTTTTAGCAGTCGCTCATTTTTTATACCTTTCCCAATATTGCTGGTAGAGTCAAAGGCCGGGTAACCTATTGTTCTTAGTCGAAACGGAGGCTGAAGATTGACTGTATAAATCACTTTACTTTCCTTCTTTTTGGTTTTAACCTCACTACTTACAGTTGATTTAAAATAGCCATCATTATTTAGCGCGCCTTGCAAAATCCTGGAAGTTTTTTGTGGAGTAGCATCTTTTAATAAAACCGGTGGAGATCCAAGTTGTGTTTGTATAAAATGTTTAATACCCTTCTTCTTTGGCGTTTCCCCTTTATAATACAACCAAACTGAGGTCCTCATTCCGAGAAATTTCGAATTGGGCTTTGGTATAATGAACGTCTGCAACTCCGTCTTCACGCGGGCCAGGCCAGGTATGTCTCCCTGAGGAATTATTTTTATTTCAGCTCCTGTGTAAAAACTCTCCCCTTCTTTTAAAAATCTGGTGGCACTGCAACTTACCAGTAATAAAACAACCACGCATAAACCCAAAGCACGCGAGATAACCTTCAAGTGTCTTGCTTTATTGATAACTGATATGTTATTTATTCGTTGCACTTGGCTTAAATAATTCTTTTAGTGTGTTATAATCTTTAATGTAGATAAGACCGGTACCTGTCTCCGTCAACTCTCCGGCGATCATATCATAATTTGTTGTTCGGAAACCAGTAATCCTTAGTCTTCCATCCTGTGTAATCTTATATTCAAGGGCAAGATCACCTATATAATCAGAGGCATTATTGTTTGTATTGGTATTCTGACCTTCAATGTCCACATTGCCTGAGAGTTTAATTATTAAACGGTCACTCAGTAAATTTTTAGAAACACCTAGTTGTACTCTTGTCTGGGCCTGAGCTGCACCTGCTGTATAATCTTCATAGGATTTTATATCCACATTTAACTGAACTCCCTTGACATTTTGACCAAGGCGATTTAACTGGTCCGAAAGTATCTGGCCAACGCTTTGGCGAGCTGTTGTTGCCACTCCTGCCGCTGCCTGATTCTCCAGAGGATTATCCGCAATAAATCTTTTCAGGATCAACAATGCGAAGACCTGTTTATTTAAATCAGATTCGCGGGTATTGACATCTTGTAACCGCGAATAAATGGCTCCACCAAAAGCCCCTCGTTTGTTATCAGGCATATCAATCTTAAAAGAGATTTCCGGGGTCAATAGCTGGCCTTTTATATTCAGGTATACCAGGAAAGGAAGTACTTGCTTATAGCTGTTTATCTGACTTTGATCAGTGAGCTGATTCGAGATGAGTTCCAGTGGTGATGTTTCAACTTTATAACTTGCTTTAATATCAAGAGCGGCCTTCATGGGATCTCCACTCCAGGTAATAGAACCTCCCTTTTC
>JANYDR010000432.1 GCA_025363495.1 Cyclobacteriaceae bacterium
GTGTCTCTGATGTGAAGATGATGACCCAGGCAACTACAAAGACTGGTTTCCGGATTGCTTCTATGACAAAAAGCTTTACGGCAATGGCAATTCTCAGATTACGCGATGAAGGAAAATTGAGTCTGACAGATCCTGTTTCAAAATATATTCCTGAGGTAGGGAAGGTGAAATATCTCACCAAAGACTCGCAACCGATGACCATCGAGCATTTATTAACAATGTCAGCGGGTTTCCCCGAAGACAATCCATGGGGCGATCGACAATTAGCGGATACAGATAAAGATCTTATCTCATTGATAACTGATGGTTTGTCATTTTCAAATGCTCCAGGCTTATCCTATGAATACAGCAATCTTGGATTTGGTATGTTAGGCTACATTGTGAGCAAAGTTTCAGGGAAACCTTATCAGCAATACATCACTGAAACAATCATTAAACCTCTTGGTATGAATGACACACGTTGGGAATTTACAGAAGTACCCAAAGAACAATTGGCATTAGGTTATCGATGGGAAGACAACACGTTCAAAGAAGAACCTATTCTGCATGATGGTGTCTTTGGCGCAATGGGTGGACTCATTTGTTCAGTGGAAGATTTTAGTAAGTATGTACAGTTTCATTTATCAGCCTGGCCTCCACGTAATGATGAGGAGTCTCCTATCATTAAGAGGAGCTCGTTGAGAGAAATGCATCAACTGCAGCGCTTTGGTGGATTGTATCCAAATGCTACAACGCGAAATGGAATTCCATGTGCCGCAGTATCTGGTTATGGCTATGGATTGGGTATTAGAAAAGATTGCAGCGGCATCATTACTGTGAGACATGGTGGAGGCTTGCCTGGCTTCGGAAGTGAATGGAGAATTTTTCCCGAATTAGGAATCGGAATTGTTTCACTCAGCAATCTAACCTATGGAGGCTTGGGGACGCAGAATGCAGTTGCTCTTGATACATTGGTATATTTGGCAGACTTAAAGCCAAGAGCACTTCCCGTATCAGCCATTCTTCAACAACGTCAGAAAGAAATAACGGAACTTCTACCAAGCTGGTCAGACGATAAGCTGGGAATTCTTGCTGAAAATTTTCTCATGGATCATTCACTGGACTCATGGAAAAAATCATCATCTGATATTTTTAAAGAATCAGGAAAAATTCTGAAAGTGAATACGTTGACGCCGGAGAATCAATTACGCGGAACGTTTGTCATTGAATGTGAAAAGAAAAATATTAACGTATTCTTTACGATGACGCCAGAGAGCAAGCCTTTGATTCAACAACTGGATTTAACGTTGGTGGAAAAGGCGAAGTAGGATTCGAGATGGAATTTTAGCAAATTAAATGCACGCAGGTTTCCACTGAACCCTTAGAATTCCTCTAAAATCAGTGAGAATCCGTGGGAAATGTGTTTTCAATATTTACTTAACAAAAGTGAAACTAATCCATTACATTCACGTTTGTTAAGTAAATCCTATGAAACAACAAACACTCGGAGAATTTGAGGAACTGGTACTTCTGACGGTGGCGGCGCTTCATAATGATGCCTATGGTGTGGTTATTTTGGAAAAACTGGAAGACCGCACAAAAAAGAAAATCAACGTCAGCGCCATTCATGTTGCACTCAAGCGTCTGGAAGACAAGGGCTTTGTGAAATCAAGATTTGGAGGCATCACGACTGATCGTGGTGGAAGAAGAAAAAAATTCTATTCCATGACCGCTTTTGGAAAAAGGATGCTGGACAGCCAGTACGAATTAAGGGCCAGTCTATATAAGGAGATTCCCAAAATTTCCTTTGGATAATGAATATTCGTCCTCCAAAAAAAGCCATCTCCTTCTTACGCTGGTTCTGCAGGGAAGACTATATCGACGAGATAGAAGGAGACCTCATTGAGATCTTTGAAAAAGAATCTCTCATCTCCCCTCGAAAAGCGAAGTTGAAATTTTTTCTAAGTATTCTGCGATGTTTCAGGCCTGCATTCTTAAAATTATTTAAACCAAGTCATTCAACAAATACTACAGATATGTTTCGTCATAATTTTATGATCTCGCTTCGAAGTTTTAAGCGCAATAAAAGCTCCTTCACTATTAATGTTCTTGGACTTTCCACGGGACTCGCGTGTTCTTTGCTGATCTATTTATGGGTAATGGATGAGATGAACGTTGATCACTTCAATGAAAAGGATGATCAGCTCTTTGAGGTGCTTGCAAATTCTTCAAACGCTTCGGGAACACATACAGGCAATGGAACACAAGGCCCACTTGCTACAGCAATGTCACATGAATTGCCGGAAGTTGAACATGGCGTTACTGTTGTTCCATTTAATTGGTTTGGAAACAAAGGCGCAATTTCCTTTGGCGATGTCCATCTTAAAGCCAAACCGCAGTTTATAAGTAAGGACTATTTCAATGCATTTACCTGCAAAATTGTACAAGGTGATGCATCAAATCCGCTTCCGGATATGAATTCATTGATGATCTCAACTGATCTTGCCCAGAAATTATTTCACACAACAGATAATATCATTGGCAAGATTGTCCAATGGAAACACGACGAGCATAGCGGCGATTATCACATCACCGGAGTATTCGAAACGCTACCGTCCAATGCAACAAGCTCATTTGATCTCCTGTTTAACTTCGATGAGTTTTCCAATAAACGCAAAGGAATGCTGGGCTGGTTAGACAGTGACCCAAACACTTACCTGATTCTTAAAAAAGGAGTTGACGTTGCAGAATTTAATAACAAGATCAAGCACTTTGTGCAATTAAAAGATTCCAAAGTTGAAAGCACGCTAATGGTACAGAAATTTTCAGAAAGATACCTGCACGGCAACTACGAAAACGGAGTAGCTATTGGCGGCAGGATATTTTATGTCAACCTGCTTTCAATCATAGGATTTTTTATTCTTGCGATTGCGTGTATCAATTTCATGAATCTTACAACGGCTAGAGCAACACGCAGAATAAAGGAAGTAGGTGTCAAGAAAACTGTAGGTGCGTCACGAGCACAATTGATCACGCAATACTTTAGCGAGTCAACTATCATATCATTTGTTTCCTTGATAATTGCCATTGGAATTGTTGTTCTTGTTCTTCCATCATTCAATGTTATTACAGGGAAAAATCTCTTCATCCCGATGAACGCCAACCTCGCCATTATTCTCGGCTCGATCTTATTTGTGACCAGCTTATTGGCTGGTGGCTATCCTGCAATTTATCTTTCAAGCTTTAATCCCGCGACAGTATTAAAAGGAAAACTACAAACATCTTTTGGTGAGTTATTCGCAAGACAAGGGCTTGTAATTTTTCAATTCACCATATCCGTCATTCTGATCGTTGCAGTATGGATCGTGTATGAGCAAATGGAATTTATCCAAGGCAAGAATTTAGGTTACAAGAAGGACAATATTATAATCCTTGAAATGGAAGGAACACCCGTTGAAAAGCTTCAAAGTTTTCATAATGAATTAAAAAGAACTCCTGGCGTTATTTCAGCAGGTAGTTTTTATCATAATCTTTCCGGAATGCATGGAAGCATCGAGCTTGACTGGGATGGGAAAACCCCCGATCAACACACTGACTTTGCAAACCTTGAAGTCGGCTATGATTTTATCGAGACAATGAATATTGAATTTAAAGAAGGTCATTCCTTTACTCAAACTGAAAAGTCAAAAAATGAGATCATTCTCAATGAAGCAGCGATAAAATTCATGAGCTTAAAAGATCCTTTAGGCAAAACTATTCGGTTCTGGGGACACGAACGTCAGATCGTTGGAATAACGAAGGATTTCAATTTTGAATCATTGCATGAGGAAGTGAAGCCTTGCTTTTTCCAGGTCTACCCGGCCATGTATAATTATGTTGTAAAAATTGAAGGTGGCCGTGAACGAGAAACGGTAGCGCGACTTGAAAAACTTCATGGAGCTTTTTCGTCAGGCTATCCTTTTGAATATAAATTTCTCGATGAAAATTACCAGGCATTGTATGCATCTGAACAACGAGTTTCTGTTTTATCGCGCTATTTCGCAGGCATTGCTGTCATGATTTCATGTCTTGGGCTATTCGCATTAGCTGCGTTTACCGCTGAAAAAAGAATAAAGGAAATAGGCATCCGCAAAATTTTAGGATCGAGTGAAATTGGAATCATTTATCTACTATCTTCTGACTTCACAAAAATCGTATTCATCTCGATTCTAATCGCTTTACCAATCAGTTACATCATGACAAAGTATTGGCTTGATACTTTTGCTTTCAGAATTCCATTGGAGTGGTATTATTTTGTGGGAGCTGGCGCAAGTGCCTTGATCATTGCCTGGGTCACCATTGGAGGAAACACCATTAAAGCTGCCCGGGTGAATCCGGTGACCTGTCTGAAAATTGAATAAGGCTTTGCCAGAGTCAAAACCAACATTAATTAATAATAGGAATGAAACAAGCAGATAAATAAAGCGTTCTGCTATTGCATTTCTTCAAGGTCTTTTGACCTTTGTCGTTCTCAATTTTTGTTAGCTATGAAAAGACTGCTAGTTGCCTTCTTCACGTTGATCGCTTTTACAGCACCTGCACAGGATGAGACTCAGAAAGAGATCATTGATCAGGTTTGGAGACCCTTTATCAAAGGATTCAATGATTCAAATACTGATCTATTCATGTCAGTTCATTCAAGGGATGTTATTCGATCTTCACGTGACGATAAAAGTATCCTGAACTATAAAGAGTATTTGGAGATGCAGCGCAGAGGCGATGAGAAATTATTGGCAAAGGGGAGCAAAAAAATTATTGAGCTCCGTTTTAGTGAGCGTTTCGCCAGCAACGATTTTGCTATCAATGTTGGCATCTTTAAAACGTCTATCATTTTAAAGAATGGCCAACAGAGCGATTATTATGGACGCTTTCACGTAATAATGAGAAAAGAAAGTGGCTATTGGAAAATTCTTGTAGACACGGATTCAACGGAGGGCAGAACAATTGATGAAAGGAGTTTTCTTAACGCCGCTCCGATGGAATGAAAGACCCTGTCATCATATTACTGGCGGCGGGCTCTTCATCGCGTATGGGTCAATCCAAACAACTTATAAAAATTGGTGATGAATCCCTTATTGTTCAAACGACAAAACACGCCATTCAATCTGGGATGAGGACGATTGTCGTGCTTGGTGCAAATGAAATGGAACACAGGATAGCTATCGAAAAGCTTTCTGCAGACATCATCAAAAATACGGATTGGAAAACGGGTATGGGCAGTTCGCTTAAAGCTGGTCTAAAATATATATTAGAGAATGATCCTGACGTTGAGGCCATCATCGTTGCCGTATGCGATCAGCCCCTTCTTACATCACACCATTTGGTAAAATTAAAAGACCTGCATCAATCATCACGCAAGTCCATCGTAGCTTCTTATTATTCCGGAACAGAGGGTGTACCAACCCTTTTTCACAAAATACTTTTTACAGAAATACTGAATTTATCAGATGATCAAGGTGCAAAAAAAATTATTCAACGACATCCGGATGAGACTATCACGGTCCAATTTCCAGAAGGAGCAACCGACCTGGATACTCCTGAAGATTTGATAAAATTCACTCAGGAATTAAAAAATAGACTTTAACCCAAATGAATTTAATTTAGCGTCCAATTTAAATTCAGATGTGGTCCAGAAACACGATTGCCTATGTCTTAATTCTTTTTGCAATCGCATCTTGCAAACCTTCCGACCCCCCGACCAATCTTTCCGGAGAGAATATTATACCCAAGCCTGTTTCGGTAGCAAACACGGGAAGTTCATTTGAGCTTACAGAAGACACTGGAATCTATATTGAAGGCTCTGATGAGTTAACATCAATTGGTCAATTTCTTTCAGACAAGCTAGCTCCTTCGACCGGCTTCCCTCTTCCTGTAAAATCAATAAAAGGAATTCCAGACAGTGGAAATATTTATATTACCACTCACACCGATGATCAGCTCGGTGCGGAAGGTTATGTCCTGATCATTGCTGAAGATATTATAAAACTGTCAGCTCCATCTCCTGCGGGACTGTTCCACGGTATTCAGACCATTCGTCAGATCTTACCCTCAAAAATTGAATCCGGCTCTATTCAAAAAGGTCCATGGAAAATTCCAACTGGCATCATCCGCGATTATCCAAATTACTCCTGGCGAGGAACAATGCTGGACGTAGCTCGACATTTCTTTAGCATAGAAGATGCGAAGCGATACATTGACTTAGTTAGTTATTATAAAATGAATATAATGCACTTGCATCTCAGCGACGATCAGGGATGGCGCATTGAAATAAAATCATGGCCCAACCTCACAGCACACGGAGGCAGTACACAGGTAGGTGGTGGAAAAGGAGGATTTTATACGCAGGAACAATATGCTGATATCATTGCTTATGCTCAAAGTCGGTATATTACTATTGTGCCGGAAATTGATTTACCTGGTCACATCAATTCTGCCTTATCATCTTACGGTGATCTGAACGGTGGAACAATTGTGCCGGAAGAAGGAAGAGTCAGCCCTGGCACATTACAAGACATTGGTTCCAAATCAAAACCCACTGAATTATACACTGGTGTGGAGGTTGGATGGAGCACGTTACGGGTCGAGAAAGAAGTAACGTTTAAATTTGTTGACGACGTAGTCCGTGAAATATCCGCCCTGACTCCCGGACCGTATTTTCATATTGGTGGTGATGAGGCAGCAGCCACAAAAAAGAAAGACTACATCACCTTTATCAATCGCTTCAAAGACATTGTTAAAGCGAATAACAAAATTATGATTGGCTGGGAAGAGATTGCCCAAGCTGACATCAATTCCGATATCATCACACAATACTGGAAATTATCTAAGTATGCTGAACTGGCTGTGGAGAAAGACAGCAAGCTTATAATGTCACCCTCACGCAAAGCTTACCTCGATATGAGCTATGATTCCACGTCACGACTTGGTTTACACTGGGCCGCTTACATTGAAGTGGACAGCGCTTATCAGTGGAATTTATCAACACAAGTGCCAGGAATCGGAAAGGAACATATCCTTGGAATTGAAGCACCACTTTGGTCAGAGACCATTACGAATATCGATGAACTTGAATATCTGGCGTTCCCACGCTTGCCCGGGTATGCAGAGATTGGCTGGTCACCTGAGACGAATAGAAACTGGGAAGAGTATAAAATCAGACTAGGAAACCAGGGACCCAGGATGAAAGAGATGGGGATAGATTTTTATAGATCAAAAAAAATTCCATGGAGGTAATTTATTTTTTATTTCAATTTCTCCAGATCAACTTTTAAAATCACAATGTCTTGTAATTGATCCGCTGGCTTGATTTTATGATCGTCATCATAACCTGACCATTGACTGTTGGCAATATAATAGAGCGTATTATTGTCTATTGTTCCCAGTGTAGGTTCATTGAAAGCAGGATGATTCCTGTCGATCGTTCGAAAATTAATTATTGAAGTGTACTCCTTATTGAGTATAAATTGCACCACTCGCAATGGAGCAACTCCATTTTGAATTCCGATAAGAGTTCCCTTATAAAAATTAAGTCCGTCTATTCCTTTAAGGGATACATCAAGTAAACAGGCGATCTTTGTTAACCGTTTCGCTTTCATTTCAAGTTTAAAAATACTCCCCAGGTAATCCGAAATAAACATTACAGAGTTACCTTCTGAAAAAGTGATTCCCTGAATATTACCGAATTCCGATGACTCAAAAAAACTATCAAGCTTACCGGTGGACTCATTTACTTTCAGAATGATATTATTCTTGCTATCTGAAACATAGACTTCGTCTTTATTGGAAATCACCAGATCACCAAATATTGCTGCCGTAACATCGGATGGCGGGTCATATGATTTTATAAGGGTCCCCCGTAAGTCATACTTATAAACCTTTGAAGGAATAGAAGGATCATAATCCTTAGTTTCTTCAAGTGCTGATGAACAAGCCCAAAGAAATTTCCGCTTGGCTTCAAGCTTAATACCAAAAATGGAAGCCATTTCCCTTGGTTGATCTTTTATAAAATCAGTTGTTGTTCCATTCAAATCAGCCTTTACAATTTTTCTTTGATGAATACTTCCCAGGTAAAAAGTCTTTGTATCAGGATTATAAGCAATGCCTTCCACATGCAGTTGGCGATCGTTAACAATAAAAGCGGTATCCGAATGAATAACAGGCGTATCCAATTCCTTCTGAAGCTTTACAACGTTTTTAAAATCAGTCCGATCTTTTAGACTTACCAAATCCGGATTTGTAAGGTCGTATCGCGAATCGGTAAGAATACTCTTCTTCAAAAATGAAACGGCATCATCCGGTTTTGAATTCAAGGCTGAAGCAATCCCTGCGTAGTATAAAACCCCCTGGTGCGTGGGACGTAAGCGCAACGCATTCATTGCGTCTGTATAGAAATTTTTATATTCTTTATTCTTATAGTCCTCTCTTGCTTTTGCGTAAACTGACGCAAAATCATTTTGTGAAAAGACAGAGTGATTTATGAAAAACGTTGCAAGTATTAAAAGAAGATATTTCATGAATGAGTAGTCTGATGAAGCCATGTGCTTCTACGTATAAGAGGTACTAACAGTCAAATTTATCAATGAATCATCTAAAAATCCCCCTTTTTGCGCAATGGTTAGATCCAGATAAATAAAAAAAGACCCCGAATTATCAGGGTCTTTTTATTAGCCACCGCGCTTAAGCCGGGGCCTATTCAACCTCTATTTTAAAAATTCTACATTAAATTCTACCCTTCTGTTACGGGCACGTCCTGCAGCGGTTTTATTTGTATCAACCGGGGTTGATTCACCATAACCCGTTGCTGAAATCCGTAATGGATCAACGCCTTTGCCGATTAGATAATTAGCTACTGCATCAGCACGATTCTGCGACAATGTCATATTCAGGGCATCATTACCACTATCATCCGTGTGACCACCGATAAACATTTTATAGCTTGGATTGTCAACCATCACTTTCGTGATAGCATCCAGGATCGGATACGATACCGGTTTGATAACAGCTTTCCCGGTTTCAAACTGAATACCCTGAAGCGCTTTTTGAAAAAGTTGTTTCACTTCTGGTTTTACTTCCGGGCAACCTTTATTTGCCGGAACTCCTGCCAGGTTAGGACAAGCATCTTCAGTATCAATAATTCCATCGCCGTCTGTATCGGCAGTACATCCTGTGGCATCTACTTTCACACCTTTAGGGGTATCATTGCATTTATCAGCTGAATCTTCCACTCCGTCTCCATCTGTATCAGGACATCCTTTGAAAAGATCTGAACCTGCTATGTTGGGACACTTGTCTTCAGCATCCTGAACGCCATCTCCATCTGTATCAGGACAACCTGAAAAGCGGGCCTGACCAGCAACGTCAGGACATGTATCGAGATAATCAGCAACTCCATCCTTATCTCTGTCTGCGCAACCATTCATCTCTACAAGACCTGGAACTTCAGGACATTTGTCCAGATAATCCGGAACTGTATCGCCATCCTTATCCATCGGGCAACCTTTTGAATCAACTGTTACACCTAATGGAGTATCAGGGCATTTGTCTTTTTTATCCTGTATGCCGTCTCCATCAGTATCCTTCGGCTTCTTTAAGCTCATGATCAAACCGAGACTGTGTTGCAGGTAAATATCATTATTGCCCTGATTGACGCCATCCCAGGAATCATCAAACGGCATCTGAATTGTATTGGCAAACTCCAGTCCAATGCGATCATTGAATTGGAATAAGATCCCAGCTCCTAATGAAAAAGGGGAGGGAAAGATGCCCAAAGGCTTCCCCTCAGCCACAATAAACATTAACAATATGAATTCAATTTTTAAAAGCATTGGAGCCATCCTTTCCGGAATGATTGCTATTGTTGTTCTTTCAATCGTTACGGATCTCGTGCTGGAAAAATTTGAAATATTTCCGCCTCAAGATAAAGCAGACCTCTACCAGACGTGGATGCTGGCACTTGCTCTTGCCTACCGTAGTATCTACGGAGTCGCAGGTGGCTATCTTACAGCCTCACTTTCGCCCAACTATCCTGTCATCCATTCGATAATTCTTGGGATTATTGGAACGATGGTAAGTGCAGTAGGAATGGTCGTAATGTGGAACACTTCCGCTAACTGGTATCCGATTGCGCTTGTCATTACTTCACTGCCTGTTACATGGATAGGTGCCCAGCTTAGACAACAAAATTAATGTCGCAATCAGCCCTTTAAACTGTCGCAGTTGTCTGCCAATACTCCAGGAATTGAAAAGTAAGTTTGACTAAAAATAATAATACGATGCAAAAAATAACTCCCTTTCTTTGGTTTGATGGCAAGCTCGAAGAGGCAATGAACTTTTACGTTTCAATTTTCAAGAATGCCAAAATCATAAACTCTCATCACATAGGTCCGGGAATGATGACCGCTACTTTTGAGATCGAAGGTCAAAGGTTTATGGGTCTGGACGCTGGGCCGAAATTCAAATTCACGGAAGCTATATCGTTCTTCGTAAACTGTAAAACCCAGGAGGAAGTAGACGACTTGTGGGAAAAGCTTTCAGCAGGAGGAGAAAAATCCATGTGTGGATGGCTCAAAGATAAATATGGACTTTCATGGCAGATCATCCCTGCTGCGTTGGGAGAACTAATGAACGATCCTAATCCGATAAAATCAAGAAACGTAATGAATGCAATACTGAAGATGTCCAAAATTGAAATAAAGGAACTTCGGAAGGCGTACGATTCGGAATAAAGTCAAATATTTGATAAAGGTTGTAACCTATCCAGGGTGAATTTGCTAAATTAAATCTTGCTAGCTAAAAATTTGGTAATACATTGAGTAGAAATATTCAACGGCAATGATTCCTGAATATAGCATTCCAGTAAAATTCGCCCGCCTTTTTTATGCTATCTCATTAATAGCATGGGGTGTACAACATTTTATGTTTGGGTTTTTCATTGCTGGCAGACCAATGCCATGGCCGGCAGGATTACCGGGCGAAGTTGTAATTGCTTACATCAGTGGAGCCCTACTGATCAGCGCCGGCATAGCTATTGTTATAAATCAAAAAGCACCTTATTTACTGGTGGCCGTGTCACTCATAATTTTACTATGGGCAGGATTAAGAGATGTATTCTTTGTTGTTTCTAATCTTGACATCGGTGGCAACTTAACAAACACCGGAAAAGCCCTGACAATTGGATCCGCTGCAATGCTTATTGCACGAACGTATCGCAGCGGTGATAATTACACTATTGTTGATAATAAGGTAATTATAATAATAGCCTCATGTTGCCAGTATTTTACTGGACTCTTTCTGTTATTCAGTGGCATTCAACATTTTCTTTTTGTTGATTTTGTAAAGTTTTTAGTGCCCACATGGATCCCAGGAGCGTCGTTCTGGACATACTTTTCGGGAATTGCGTTAATCGCTGCCGGACTTGGATTGATAACAGGTGTTAAAGCTAAACTCGCCGCTACGCTGGCGGGATGGATGGTTTTTATCTGGTTGTTTACATTACACTTACCCCGCGCGATCGCTGATGCTAATCAAAATGAATGGACAGCGGTATTTGAAGCGCTGGCTGTAAGCGGGATATTATTTATTATATCCGACACCCATAAAGAAAATAAGAAGTGACCTGATCCTAAAAGTACCAGGTCATCTCTATTTCGTTTTTCTTAATTGCCTTCTTTAACCTTGTGAACTTCGTCAGGGATAAGTCCATGAGCTTCTTTATGAGTGTTGATCATTGACTGAGAGTCTGGAGATTCTGCAAGGCACATAACCACTCCAAGCTTCTCGTCTACCCAATAGTTAATAAAGTTAACTCCGTATTTTTTTTGGACCGCAAGATCTTTCACGTGAGCATCCGCTACTGCCGCCGCGGTAACTTTTCCCGCACCGAGATAATGGACATCAAAAAATAAAGGTCCATTAGTTTCTGCCGCTTCCGAGCCTTCACTAACCTGCCGTACAAGATCAGGGACTAAACCATGGGCTTCTTTGTGCGTTTGATAAACAGAAGCAGAGTCCGGTGATTCTGCCAGGCAATATACTTTGCCCGCTGATTCATCTACCCAATACTTAATAAAGTTAACATGATATTTATCCTGAGTCAGAAGATCTTTTTGGTGAGCTCCTGCAACGGCATCAAATGTTACTTTTCCGGGTTCAAGATTGTGAACATCAAGAAAAAGATGTGTGACTTCCTTCACATCTGCTGATGCGGCGGCGTCTGTTTTGGATTCGGTGTTTTTGGTACAGGAAAAGGCAACGGCTATTCCTGCCATAAAAATCAAGCTTACTTTTTTCATAATTTAATTGTTTGTTTTATCATTTATATAAGGAGTCAATTGGTCATTGTTTCGGTATTATATGGGTTTAAATGCCTTTCAGCACATGGCAGGATCCATGAAAAAACCGGCGCCACGGGTGGCACCGGTGAACCCTAAACCAGAAAAAAATCCTATCACAACAGGCAGGAGCGATCTTCATTATCTCTTCAATGTCTTAAACCATAAAACGGCCTTTTGAAAGATCGTTTTCATGGTGCAAATTTGGTTAGAAGAGGGCGAAAGAGTTTGTAATTTGCTCCCAAAACATGGTGAAATCGTACCAAGGTCTGGTAGTCCTGTGCCAGTCGTAATAATTTTGCTTAGCGCACTCTTTTCCTCGCTTAAATTTGTGCAAGGGGTCGTTCACGGTTACTTTTTGGAGACGTAAGTAGTTTTCAGTGAGTCGTTTATCGCGACGAACACAATTATTTTCATTTGTAGTGGCGTTTTATGATCATTCGGCCTAAAATTTACTTATCAAATGGACACATTCCCGCAAATCGTTTAGGTTCTGACTCAAAATTGTTTTAATAATATGCGTTCATTTCTCGTTTTTATTTTATCGGTCATCATCTTTCCTCTGATCGCACAAAACCCGTTGCTTGACAGTCTTTACACAGAACTCAGCAAGCACACAACTGAAGACACTGTCCGATTGAAAATTATTTTCAACATTTGCTATCGTGAATACACTTCTCATCCCGAGAGAAATAAAAAATTAGCCGAAGAGGCATTAAGAATTTCGGAAAATCTCAATTCCATTGATGGGAAAAAAGGAGTTGCTCTGGCCAATCGATATATCTCGCTATATTATTGGACAACTGGCGATTATGCTCAGGCTTCGAAATATGCTTACCGAATGCTGGAGATTTGTGAAAGTATTTCCTATCCGAAAGGGCTTGGACAGGCTTATCAACTGTTGGGATTAATTAATGAAGAGGAAAAAGACTTTGAAAAGGCCAAAGATTTTTATAACAAAGCTGTCGAGATTTATTTGAAGAGTAATTCCATGAGAGACGTTGGCTACGGTTATAATAGCCTGGGTTCATTATACATGAACAAATCTGATTATAAGCAAGCCACGGAGTATTTTATGAAATCATTAGAGGTACGGTTAAAAATAAATGATCAGGATGGATTAAGTCAATCGTACTCTAATCTGGCTGTGGTTTACACGAACCAAAAAGAATATCATCGGGCGTTAGATAATTTTGAAAAAGCCCTCGTTGTTCAAACAAAGCTGAATAATCAATTCAGATTGTCGGTGACGTTTGCAAACATGGGTAAGTTATATACATTCGTGGACGATTACTCCAAGGCAGAATACTATCTCTTCAAATCGGAATCGATCGCAAAAAAATTAAATCAAAAAAAAGTCTTACAAGATGTTTACGGCAAACTATCGGAACTTGAGAAGAAAAAAAATCGATATGCCGAAGCCTTAAGATACACGGAGCAAGCAACTATTTATAAGGATAGTCTCTATACCGAAGAAAAAGCAAAGCAAATCGCTGAAATTGAAACAAGATATGAAACTGAGAAAAAAGATCAGAAGATAATATTACTGGAGCGCGATAAAAAGATTCAGCTCCTTTGGAGGAACATCGCCGTTGCCTCTCTTGGTCTGCTTACGATACTCTCGGTCAGCTTCTATTTTCTTCAGCGTTACCGGAATTCCAAGAACCGCGAAATCCTTAATCTTAAAATAGATTTCCTCACGACGCAACATAATGAGCTGTCACTAAAATATAAATATGCCATTACAGGCGGCAGTATTGAAACATCTATTGAATCCATGGATGAAAGATTATTAAAGAAGGTCATCGAAGTTGTGGAGAATAATATCGCAGAGCCTTCTTTTAGCGTGGAAAAGATGGCATATGAGTTAGGAATGAGCCGGACGAACATGCACCGGAAAATAAAGGCCATTACCGGATTCCCTCCAAGTGAGTTGATCCGAAGCATTCGGCTCAGAAAAGCAGCGTTTTTACTGGCAAACAAGGTCGATTCAATATCTCAAATCAGCCTGTTGGTTGGATTTGAAGATCATTCCTATTTTTCGAAGGCCTTTAAAAAACAGTTTGGCGTATCTCCTTCGGAATATGCGCAATCAAAACCCGAGGAGATTGGAGATCTCAATTAATCAGTCTTCAACGCATCAACCGGGTTCATCAACGCAGTCTTTATAGATTGATAACTTGTGGTAATCAATGCAATGGTCAGCACCAGCAAACCGGCCTCTACAAATGTCAGTGGACCAACGTCCGTGCGATAAGGATACGTTTCGAGCCAGCGATTACTGGCATAATAGGCAAATGGCATGGCAATCACCATTGCTACCGAAATCAGGAATAATAAGTCTTTAGAAAGAGTAAATACAATAATGTTAACAGAGGCTCCCAAAACTTTCCTAATCCCGATTTCTTTAAATCTTTTTTCCGCCATTAAGATGGACAAACCGAAAAGGCCAAGGCCTGCAATAAAAATTGTCAGCACAGCTGCCAGTAAGATTACTTTCTTCCACTTTGATTCCTTTTCGTAGTTCTGAAGATTTATTTCGTTATAGAATTGATATGTATAAGGTGTTAAGGGAAATAATTTCTTGAAAGTCTTCTCAATGTAAGGCAAACTACTTGCTTCAGAGTTAGGCTTTATCTTAATCAACAATTGCCCATACTTTGAATCGGCCTGATCAGATTTAAGATCAAAAAAGTTGCGGGGCAATGGCTTTTGACAAAGACTGAAAATGATAATCTTTTACGACACCCACTACACTCTTTTTCTTATTGACAAGAAACATATTTACTTCCTGACCTATCGGATCTTTCCATCCTGCCATTTTCACAAAGGCTTCATTTACCAATACTGACGTTGCTGAGTCAGACGGAAATGATTGAGAAAAGTTTCTTCCTTGCGCAATCGGAATTTTAAGGAGATCAAGAAAATTTTCATCTACTATTTCTTTTTGAGAGTGCCGGATAGAGTCTCCGTTTATCTTGGTATTGTCTTCTGAATGTCCGTGAGGCACTACAGCCAGGATATTGGGATTCTTTGTTAATTTCTCGCGCAAGAATTTTGCTTCCGGGGCGCTTAAATTTCTCTTCGTCACACTAACAACATTGCTTGCATCATACCCAAGATCTTTAGTGGTTAAATAATCAAACTGAAGGTAAATGGCTAGCGTAGAAATGATCATAAATGTTGCCAGCGTAAACTGAAATACAATAAGACCCTTTTGAAGGTAATTTTTGCCAGGCATTCTGAACCGGTTATAAAGTGTTTGGACCGGACTAAAGCCAGATAAAACGATCGCAGGATAAAAACCAGCCAGCAACCCTGTTACCAACAAAAGAATAATGTAAATACCTATCAGCTTCGCATCCAACAGATAAGAAAGCGCCAGCGACTTATTCACAAGTTCATTAAAAAGAGGTAACAGAAGCTGCACAAGAAATATACTTCCAATAAAAGACAAGCCGCAAAGTAAAAATGACTCTCCCAGAAATTGAATAATCAGCTGCTTTCTTCCGCTTCCTACAATTTTTCGAATACCAATTTCTTTTGCTCTTCTCAATGATCGGGCAATGGTGAGATTGACAAAGTTGATACAGGCAATGGTTAGTATGAAGATAGCAATACCTGAAAGGATATAGGAGTATAGTGGATTACTTCCCCGTGCCAGACCATCATCAGCGAGGTATTCCTGGTCCAGGTGAATCCCGGCCAGTGGTTGAAGGTGATGATGGAAAGTCTGATCAAAACCGGAAGCATGCACTTTATCCATTACCTCTTTCGATTCAGTTTCAAAGATCTTCTGCATCTTCGAATTAACTGCTTTGATATCGCTACCTTTTGCCAGCTTAACAAACGTATTATTCGCGATGCTAGCCCAACTATCAACGGTTTGTTGCTCCTTTGGTATAATAAGCGGCATCAATACCTCAAATTGGATAGATGAGTTCTGCTGAATACGTTTAGCTACGCCGGTAACAGTAAATTCAGTAAAGGCACCGTCACTTTCGAATAAGATTGTTTTGTTCAAAGCATCCTGAGTACCAAACTGCCGAACGGCAATATCTTCCGAGATTACAACAGAATTTGGCTGTGACAGTGCTGTTCTTGGATTGCCCTGAAGTAGTGGGAAGGTGAACATGCTGAAGAAATTCGTATCTGCCAGCATCACGGCCTGCCCTTGTACATTATCACCCCGCTTAATATCTTTATAAGCTGGTGCTAAACGTGCATAAGACTCAATCTCCGGGAGAATTGCTTTGAATCTGGGCCCTTGAAGAACTCCAGTAACTCCCAACTTATCATCTGAACTTCCATCCGCAAAGCGCACGTCTATCCCAATACGATAAATGGAACTTACATTCTCATGAAACTTATCAAAGCTCAATTCATCTTTCGTATAAAGTATCATGAGCATGGCACATGAAAGGCTTAGACTTAGTCCTGCCATGTTAATGAAAGAATAAATTTTATTCTTGGCTAAGTAGCGCAATGCAATTTTGAAGTAACTTCTTATCATATCGATTCGTGATTTGAGCTA
Source organism: Cyclobacteriaceae bacterium (assembly GCA_025363495.1). Taxonomy (GTDB): domain Bacteria; phylum Bacteroidota; class Bacteroidia; order Cytophagales; family Cyclobacteriaceae; genus ELB16-189. The sequence continues at coordinate 16,882 of JANYDR010000432.1, forward strand.
AACTAACCCCACGGTTCCTACCCGCCTAATAAAAATAACGAAAAGGATTTTCTGAAACCATTTACTAAAGGGATACAACTAAACAGAGGATGGAAATAACCAATCGCTTTTGCTTTAAATTTAAGGTTGTAAGAAGATCAGTTTTTAGAATGAAAATCGACTTTCCAATCTATTTGTAACCTTTACCCTACCTCCCGGTAACTAACACGAATTTTGACAAAATCCAGCGACTTGATACCAGACGAGCAGATTATGGAAGCCGTGAAAAACGGAGATCTTCAGCAGGCTACCATTCTGTTTGAGCGATATCATAAGAGGATTTTCAATTTTCTGGCCCGTATGACTATGGACAGGGCACTGGCAGAAGACCTGACGCAAAATGTTTTTTTGAGGATGATCAAATACCGGAACAGCTACCGGGAAGGAAACAGGTTTCAGTCGTGGATCTACCAGGTGGCACGAAATGTTTTCTCGGACCACTATCAAGTACATAAGAACAAGAAATCGGATTTCATAGACGTTGAAAAAATGAGTGATAGCATTACCGATCCGGAAGAAGGAGCTCAACAAGAAGAGCGGGAAAAAATTCTCCACCGTTCCCTTGCGATGCTCAACGAAGAACAACGGGAGTTATTGGTTCTGACACGCTTTCAACATATGAAATACGAAGAAGTGGCCATCATTATGGAAACAACGGTGGCCAACATCAAAGTAAAAGTGCATCGCGCGATATCAAAATTGAGAGAACACTATTTTGAACTGGAAAAGATCTGAGTTATGGAAAAGGAAAAACTAGAAGCACTGCTGATTGATTACATCGATGGAAAATTGAATGATGAGGAGCGTGCAGCAATTGAGCTCGTGATGACACAAAATGAAGCGGCCCGCAAACTTCATCTGCAGCTGAGAGAGGTGATTAATGCCATGGACGAGTCACATAGCATGGAGCCAGACCAGAAGTTAAGAAACTCATTTACTCAACTCCTCCAGGATGAAATAGCAAAACAGAAACCAGTCAAAACTATCTTTTTCCAACCAGTCGTCTATCGGGCTGCAGCAGCGATAGTGTTGGTAATGGCTGGAATAGGAATCGGTTACTGGATCAATAAAAATCAGCAACGGGAAAATGAGATGGTGGCCCTGAAAAAAGAAGTGGAAGCCACCAAGCAAATGATGCTTGTAATGATGGGCAATTCTCAATCCGCGAGCCAACGGATCATGGGTGTAAACGTAGCCATGAAAATTGAACGCGCTGATGATGAAGTGGTGCAGGCTCTGGTGAAGAGGATGAATGAAG
>JANYDR010000436.1 GCA_025363495.1 Cyclobacteriaceae bacterium
ATATGATGGATTCGAGCCGGAACCCAAAGGATCTAATGGCTTTTCCATCGCTCCTTCAAAAAGTGCCAGTGGAAATCCATTGCTGCTGATCAATCCTCATACGTCTTTTTATTTCAGATCGGAAGTCCATGTGAAGAGTAATGAAGGTTTAAATGCTTACGGAGCTGTAACATGGGGACAATTTTTTATCTATCAAGGATTTAATGAGCATTGTGGATGGATGCATACAACCAGCGCAGCGGATGTGATTGATAGTTACCTGGAAAGTGTTGAAAAAAAAGGAAATAATTTCTTTTATAAATATGGTAATGAGGTAAAGTCGATGGAAACTCAGAAAATCACCATAGCTTTCAAGGGAGCAACCGGTCTTACAAAAAAAGACTTTACAGTTTATCGCACTCATCATGGACCTATTGTAAACGAGTTAAAAGGAAAATGGCTGGCACATAAAATGATGAACGATCCTGTTAAAGCATTAACTCAATCATATCAGCGAACTAAGGCCAATACGTTTGATGATTTCAAAAATACAATGTCATTGAGAACAAATTCTTCCAATAATACTGTCTATGCCGATGATCAGGGTAATATTGCTTACTGGCATGGGGATTACCTGCCTCGTCGCGATGTAAAATTTGATTGGTCGAAACCAGTAGATGGAAGTAATCCTGCAACGGAATACAAAGATCTCCATGCCGTTGAGGAAATCGTTCGCATTTATAATCCTGCCTCCGGATATATCCAAAGTTGTAATTCAACGCCGTTTACAGCTTCCGGAGAAAGTAGCCCGGACGGAAGATCTTATCCATCGTATATGGCACCCGATTTTGAAAATGCACGGGGCATTCACGCTGTGAGGGTATTGAAAGACGAAAAGGCATTTACACTTGACAAACTTATAAGCGCAGCATACGACTCTTATCTTCCTGGATTTGAAAAACTTTTACCATCTTTCATCGCCGCCTACGATGAGCTCGCACTACGGAATGATACCGTACGCTCGAAGCTTACAGATCCGGTTGAGATTTTAAGAAACTGGGATCTCCGCTACTCAACATCTTCTATTCCAACGACTCTGGCGATCTATTCAGCTCAGCGATTGCGACAAAATGTTAATAAGAGAATGCCTGCAGTGATAGACCAGATTAGTGTTATCGGGTTTCTCGAAACAAAGACTTCATCACTTGAAAAGATGACCGCTCTTTCACAGGCAATGTCGGAATTAAAGCGTGACTTTGGAACCTGGAGAATGCCATGGGGTGATATCAATAGGTTTCAGCGCCTTACAGGAAAAGTAGAATCCATATTCGATGATAGCAAGCCAAGTCTCGCCGTTCCTTTCACATCATCTTTCTGGGGATCACTAGCGGCATTCAGCGCCCGCAAATACCCAAACACAAAGAAAATATATGGCTCTGTCGGCAATAGCTTCGTTGCTGTCGTTGAGTTTGGAAAGAAAGTAAAAGCGAAATCAATTGTTACCGGAGGTTCAAGTAGCGATCCATTGTCGGTTCACTTCAATGATCAGTCAGGAATGTACACACAAGGACAGTTTAAGGAAATTCTATTCTATGATGAAGATATAAAGAGTCATACTGAGAAATTGTACCATCCGGGGAAATAATTTTCTATTTTACTGTATACTCGTTTTGAAATTTTCAAATTACCCCCATGGATCAGCGCAAGCACTGGGACAAAATTGGAACTAAGTACGACGCCGAGATCTTCGACGTTTTCAAAAGTGATAAGAGTCAGCGGCTTCCTTTTTATTTTAAGAAGTACGGCAATCGGTCTCACAACGCCATAGATTTCGGATGTGGTATGGGCAAAGCTTTTCCGTATCTGGCGCCGGCCTTTTCCAAACTACTGGCAATTGACATTTCATTAGAGCTTTTAAATATCGCAAAACTCACTAGTCATCAAAATGTTACCTGTAAACGGGCTGATCTTACATCACGTAATCTTGTTTTTCCTCCAACTGATTTTATATTCTGCTGCAATGTGATTATG
>JANYDR010000462.1 GCA_025363495.1 Cyclobacteriaceae bacterium
GATTACCATCACGAGGCGGTAAAGAAAGCCGTTTATCCTACCGTATTATCCTTAAATCATAGCACATTTCAGCAAGTATATTATTCAATAAAATTGAATCCGGGCAACGATTCGCAAGATGCGCTTGCGTTTATTCAAAAATGCTGGAGGGAAATCTTTCCTGAGAAACCGTTTGAGTATTACTTTCAGGATGACTATTATGATCGGCAATTTAAGTCCGAGTTATATTTTGGAAGGATATTTGGATTGTTCGCTGGTGTTGCAATTTTTATTGCATGCCTTGGCATACTTGGCGTGACGTTATTTGAAGCCAATGCCAGATTAAAAGAGATCAGCATTAGAAAAGTACTAGGTGCCACTCTTTTTCATCTTCTGACCTTACTTTCTGCAGGTTACTTTAAATTGATTCTTGCTGCTGCTTTTATTTCAATTCCTTTGATATACTATGGATCATCGAAGTGGCTGAATAATTATCCGCAAAGAATAGAATTAAGCGGACTATTTTATTTTCTGCCTCTGTTGATCATTTTGATATTGGTTATGCTGGTATCAGCTTTTCAAACAGTGAAGCTAGCGGCAACCAATCCGGTAGACAATCTAAAAAATGAATGATTGATGACAAATCAACCACCACGTTTAGCCATACGATTTCTTCGAACGATTTGTCCTGATCATTTGATTGAAGAGATCGAAGGTGATTTAATCCAGAAATTTGAAAAGGATGTTACCCTTTTCGGAGAAAGACGTGCGAAGATGCGATTTGTATGGAATGTAATACGATTTTTTCGGCCAGGAATAATTTTAAGAAATAAATTCTCCGTTAACCTAAACCAATCTGGTATGCTTAGCCACTTCTTCAAGATTTTTATCAGGACATCTTTAAAAAATGGGACTTATTCATTTATAAATATCACCGGCCTAGCAGTTGGGCTGGCGTGCAGTATTCTTATATTTCTCTGGGTAATAGATGAGACCACGTTTGATAAATTTAATGCGGATAAAGACCAGATATATAAAATCATGGCAAATGCGATCCTTACAGATGGCACGATAACATTTCCTCAAACGCCAGGACCTTTGGCGCCCGCGCTCAAGCAATTACCCGAAATCATTGAATCCGGTAGGGTAACGGATATTGGTGCCCGCATTTTATTCTCGACGCAAGACAAATCTATTTATCAACAAGGTGTTTACGCTGACGCATCGATTTTCAAAATCTTCACCATCAATGTTAGTAGTGGCAGTCAGCTCAACCCATTGCCTGACAATAACTCTGTTGTCATTTCCCGGAAACTATCAGCCAAATATTTTGGCGATGATGACCCCATTGGAAAGATCTTTCGGCTTGATAATAAAATAGATGTAAAAGTTACGGCACTCTTTGATGACATGCCGGGAAACTCCACGTTGCAATTTGAATTTATTCTTCCCTACGAGCTTTATGCGAAAAATGATCAATATAATCAGGAATGGGGCGCTTGGACAGGCGGAACAACCTACGTGAAGCTTCGCACCGATGCCGATGTCGGAATGATTGATAAGAAGATACACGAACTGTTTACGAAGCCGCATATCTGGGTTCGCTGGGACCCTAATATTGATCTGTTTCTTTTTTCGATGAATGATTGGAGGCTCTACGATGATTTTCAAAATGGGAAAAAGGCTGGTGGTCGAATTGCGTACGTGCGGGCATTCAGCATTGTCGCTGTTTTTATCTTATTGATTGCCTGCATCAATTTTATGAATCTGGCAACGGCGCGTTCTTTTAGCCGTTCACGTGAGATCGGCGTTCGCAAGGTAGTTGGCGCGGCCCGACGATCTTTAATCGGGCAGTTTATGGCGGAATCAGTTTTCATCTCTTTTATATCATTGTTGGCTAGTCTAATTATCGTGCAACTCCTGTTGCCAGCATTTAATCAATTGACGGGAAAACAACTTTTCATTGACTATGCCAATCCGCTCATATGCTTTGGCTTAATCGGTGTTTCAATACTGACGGGATTACTAGCAGGAAGCTATCCAGCCTTTTTTCTGTCTTCCCTGAGGGCTATTCAAATCTTAAAAGGTAAAGTGTCAGGTTTGAGCGGAGTGGTTGTTCGTAAAAGTCTGGTAGTTTTTCAGTTCAGCCTTTCAGTCATTTTGATACTATGCGCGCTGGTAGTTTACAAGCAGATCAATTATATGCGCAATAAAAACCTTGGATTTGATAAGAATGATGCGTTCTACATAAAGGTCAATGATGATTTGCGAAAGAATTTTAACGCTTTCAAAAGTGAGGCGCTCTTAGATCCGTCGATCAAATCCATTGCAAGAAGTGATGATAATCCAATGGACATACAGGGTGGTTTAGTCCTTGCAGATAATGCATGGCCGGGAAAAACAAAGCAAGATGATTTTGCTTTCAAGTTTCTTCAATGTGATGATCAATTACTACCTGCACTTGGGTTTACGTTTATCGATGGAAGGAATTTCTCACCGGAGTTTGCATCAGATTCTGCTAATTATATTATTACTGAAGAGGCCGCCAAACGGATGAAGCTTGCAAATCCGGTGGGGCAGTTCCTTAATGGTCCAACAAATGGACATATTATTGGGGTCGTAAAAGACTTTCACAGCGCAGGACTTCAGA
>JANYDR010000473.1 GCA_025363495.1 Cyclobacteriaceae bacterium
CCCCCGACTCAGATCCTGAAACAACTTCTTTTTAAAGTTACCTATCTAATCATCAGATGTTCCGATCTCAATTTATCGATAACTCTTATTTTTTTACTTGCATTATCTTGTGCCTGAAAAGTATCGGTTAATGGACACACAGCAGGTTTAACTGAAGGGCCAGAATATTATCTTTACTACTTAGCAATTGGTAAAAGAATGAAAGTAATTAACATTCATAATAGACAAATAAATCAACCAAAGACCGAGCTTGCTAAGTTATTAAAGACTTTGGCAACAGACAGCGATATGATGTTGGCCACAGACAAATGGTCTCCAATGAAATTGGATAAAGGTTTGTAAGTTGGTTCAAAAGGTGGGCACGGACCTATAAAATATTTTGTAACCGATTACCAACCAGGCAACTCAATAACATTTCAATTTGACTTAAACGGTTTTGATGCGTTTCATAAGTTTGAAATTTCTGAAACTGAAACAAATAAAAGCCAACTAAAACATATTATTGATTTGACAACCTTAGGTTTGGCAACGTTGAAATGGGCTTTGGTAATTCGTTGGCTACACGATGCTTATATTGAAGATGCGTTTGATAAAGTGGAAAATCACTTTACGAAGGACAAAAAAAGTAGTGAATGGAGTTGGTGGGTGAAGACACTAAGAAAAGCAATGAAACCCAAAAAAAGTAAAAACGAACGCCGAATATAACGACCTCCTTATGGAGCGTGCCTGTTAGCGAACTGTGGCGCGACCCCGACTCGTCGGGGCGTGCCAGTGCGAACTAATAAGGGGGGGGTTCTCCGAATCTTATTATGAAAAAGATGAATCTTAAAAAGATAATCAAACAATTTATCAATGCAACTAACGCTTTTGATGTTGAAGAAGCACTGACATTATTTACTGATGATGCTGTGATTGATGATGTATCAGTGGGAGAAAAATTTAAGAACACTACTGGCGTGCGTAAATATCTCAAGAAGTTTTTTGTAGATTACAAAACAGTCACCAGGTTAGAATCTGTTGAGGTGATTGACAATCAGAATGCCAGGGCACAGGTTGATTTTACAGGAGACTTCGGTCATGAGACAGGTGGCTTGAACTTTACCTTTAACTCTGATGGTCTTATCATAACAATTAATGCATATCTAGATTTATAGGATTTGTTGAATAAGAAGGTAGTTGGTGAAAACTGTACAACGGCAAGTTTAGTGGAATTGGACTTTAGTCCCAAACCCTTTATAGATTAAAAACTGTACGAACTTTATTTTATTTTTTCCTGAACAAAGTTCACACCGGCACGCGCTACGCCATAGCAGAAAACATGCTCTTGGATTCCCATAGCATCTATTCGGGATCTGTATAGGATCTGTATAAGATTTGTGCGCGGATTTGCCGTGGATTGAGCGTTCAAACTGGGTCTTTTCGGCCTTCTTGCATGGAATTTCGAAGATTTATCGACTAAAAATTGATTCCAGCGACCAAATTCGGTGTTTTTATCTCAACTATGCATCAGTTTTAGGATTGATGACATCTCAAGTTGAGAAATTGCGCATCGACCTTGGATCGGTTATTACGCTTCATAATAAAAATAGTTCACGTTTTTTTGAAATCTAGCCTGTTGGTTGAAAATTATTTTCCACGCGATGTAAATGATTTCAGAGAAGATATCTTCAGAAAAGTCAAATGTCTTTTGATCCAGCCCCCATCCACTGTGAAATGGAATATTGACGCGTAACGCTTTTTCGGTTAGTAAAACTTATACCACAAACCACTATGGCGCGGCGTTTTTTTCAGCGCGTGCCAGTGCGAACTAATAGAAGGAGTCTTCCCTGATATAATTGTGAAACACCTTTTTAATATCACTTATCCAATCATCAGGTTTTTCGATCTCATTATTTATAATCTTATTTGCCTTTGATCGATGTTCTCACCGATCACCAGAATAATGGCAGGACGCCCTGCTCCAGCAAAAATACCTCTTTTTGACTACAACAAAAGTAGATTAGGCTACATCTGTTTGTTTGTTGCTGCCCAACTTTGTTGAAACAGGTAAATAAAGCAAAAAATGAAAATTACCATCACAGGTTCTTTAGGAAACATCAGTAAGCCACTAACTAAAGAGTTATTACAAAAAGGGCATACCGTTACGGTTATTAGCAGTAAAGCGGAAAGACAAAAAGATATTGAAGCCATTGGTGCAAAAGCAGCTATCGGTACAATGGAAGACACCGATTTTTTATCAGCGACCTTCAAAGGTGCAGATGCGGTTTATGTTATGGAAACACTTGGTGGTGCCCACACTTTTTTTGACAAAAATCTTGATGTAGTTGGCGCTATTACTAAGATTGGCAATAATTACAAGCAGGCCATTGATCAGGCGGGCGTAAAGCGTGTGGTGCATTTAAGCAGCATTGGTGCCCATACCGATAAAGGTGTTGGCATGCTTACTTTTCACCATAACGTAGAAAATATTTTGAAACAATTACCATACGACGTTTCTATTAAATTTATGCGTCCTGTAGGTTTTTACTACAATATGTTTGGGTTTATACCAACCATAAAAGCACAAAACGCTATTATTTCAAACTATGGTGGTGATGAAAGAGAACCTTGGGTTTCGCCTTTAGATATTGCCGCTGTTATTGCTGAAGAATTTGAAAAACCTTTTAATGGTCGGGAAATCCGTTATATAGCGAGTGATGAAGTTTCGCCAAATGAAGTGGCAAAAATTTTAGGCGAGGCAATCGGGAAACCCCATTTGAAATGGTTGGCAATTTCCGATGAACAATTTCTAAATGGTTTATTAGCGGCAGGAATGAGCCCACAAACTGCCCAGGGTTTTACCGAAATGAATGTAAGCAGACGTGGCGGCGTGTTGTACCAGGATTATCAAAATAACAAACCCACCTTAGGAAAGATTAAGCTGAAAGATTTCGCGAAAGACTTTGCAGCCGTGTTTAATCAAAAGTAATTATCTTTAAAGTATGGCAAACACACAGCCGCTTCGCATTAAAACCATAAGCCAATATCACCAGGTTATGGGGTTGCCTAAACCGCAACATCCGCTTATTAGTGTAATAGATATGGACGAGATTAAGCGAGTACCCCCTAGTGAGTCGATAAGTTTGGTGTTTGATTTTTATTCGATTTCGCTTAAACGAAATTTTAGCGCGAAAATAAAATACGGACAGCAAAAATATGATTTTGACGAGGGCATTATGTTTTTTATTTCACCTGGGCAGGTTTTTGGAATTGAAGTTGATAAAGGTGCTATAGTGAAAAGGTCGGGGTGGCTGCTGTTAATTCATCCAGATTTTTTGTGGAACACTCCATTAGCTAAAACTATAAAGCAGCATGAGTATTTTAGCTACTCGGTACACGAGGCCTTGTATTTGTCAGATAAAGAAGAGGCAACTATTATAAGCGTAATGCAAAACATTAAGCAGGAGTATAACTCAAACATCGATGCGTTTAGTCAGGATGTAATTATTGCTCAGTTGGAATTATTGCTAACATATTCTGAAAGATTTTATAACCGACAATTCATTACCAGAAAAATTACGAATCATGGCATACTCAATCGCCTGGAAGAAAAGCTTGCGGCCTATTTTAACAGCGATAATCTAACTAAAAAAGGATTGCCTACTGTTCAATATATTGCGGAAGCATTAAATGTGTCGCCTAATTATTTAAGTGGAATGCTAAAAGTGTTGACGGGACAAAGCACACAACAGCACATCCATGACAAATTGATTGAAAGGGCGAAAGAAAAATTATCAACTACCGACTTATCAGTAAGCGAAATTGCTTACGAAATGGGCTTCGAACATCCGCAATCATTCAGCAAGTTATTTAAGACAAAGACTAACCTTTCGCCTTTAGAGTTCAGGCAGTCATTTAACTAACAGATAAAACCATCACCTCTAATAAATAGGGCTTCATGTTCGGGCTCGTTAGTGAACTATGCTGAGGCGCGTTTTTTAGCGAGTGCCACCCCTTAATTTTTACGAAAATAACTTTCCTCTCGATGTAACGACCTCGGTGGTTTTTCGTACAAGGAATTGACTTATACCGAACTTATGGAAAAACTTTACAGCAATGTGAAAGATACTTTTGAAGGTGGTGTCCAGTGGTATGGAGAAACTGTCAAGCTTGACCTGGAGGCTAGAAAAATAATTGAACGGACGTCTACTAAGCCGGAGAAATACCGATTGAGTAAATGATCGTCGGATTGAGTTCCAAAGAACTACTGCGACTTACCCCTTCCCAATACCTCAAACACCGTCTCTACTTTTTCATTCCTGATTCCATAGATCACATCATACAAATTCACCACAGGATCGCAGTGCGGAACTATCACCTCAAGTGGGTCGCCAACTTTATAGGTTCGTGAAGATTCATTAAATGTGATGATACCGTACTCATCTGAGTTGGCGATGTACTTAAAGTCAGGTTCGCCAATCACAATCGCGTTGGGGGTGTCAATGGAAACCGCTTTTGTTCCGGAGTCAGTGATAAGTCGGTTGGGATGGTTATTGTTGATAATCGTTGTCATGACAGTAAGTGACGGCGTAAAATCATCCATCACTTTTTCATTGTGAACACCACCGATCTCCATGTACTGTGCATCCATAAACAAATAACTTCCGGCTTGCACATCGGTGAAGCCAGGAATTTGTCCCATCATATTGTACGTGCCTGTACCTGCACCGCTAAATATTTCCATGTTTAATCCGGCACGCTTCATCAACTCATACGACTCAACGATGGGTTCAAAATTTCTGAGTGCCGTCTTTTTGCGTTCTGCATAGCCCATGTGATGCTGCACGATTCCGTCATAAGCAAGGATGCCACGGAATTTTAGATTCGGAAGCTTGTCAACGAGCTGTGCCAATGCAAGAGCCGGTGAACCTGGGAGCACGCCCGATCTTTTAATCACATCAATATCTACGACAACGTCTGCAATAATGCCGGCAGCTTTCGCGGCGTCCTGTAAGTCATGGGCGTTCTTGACATTATCAACCGCCTGGATAAAACCTGTAAATTTTTTTCTTAACTCCATCGCACGCCGGATCTTGGTTGCGGTAATGTTCACGCCAGTCATCAGCACATCATTGACTCCATTTTCAAGCATTACTTCCGATTCTGTGAGCTTTCCGGCACATACACCCACAGCGCCGGCAGCTATTTGCAATTTGGCGATGGCAGGACTTTTATGGGTTTTCACGTGTGGACGTACACCAACGTTCGTCTCCCTCAATTCAGTGTGAATTTTTTTAAGATTGTGTTCCAGGGTTGAGAGATCAACACAGAGTGCAGGAGTGTCCAGTTCCCATTTTGATTTTCCGATCGAAGAGTGCATTTGATTCAAAGTAAATTCAATATTGCGAAATAGAGACCACAGTTTTCATTAGGCCCGGAAAGTTTCTCGCAACGAGTGCTAAGGAAATGCGCAAAGTTCGCTAAGTTCTGATTTTTGCGCTCGTTGCGTGAAACTTATTGCTCTATGGTTTGATGGGAAAATCTTAACACGTAGCTTAGATTGAATTCGAAACAAAATCTCAGAAACGTTCAAACAAAAATACCAACGAAAAAGCCAATTCGCACTCTTGACGAATGCTAACTAGGACATGAAAGTTCTTGAAACAAAACGATCAAACACGTCTGAAATTGAAATAGGCTACCGCATGTTGAAAGAACATTGGAATAAAGGCTACGCAACCGAAGCCTCAATCGGTTTATTAAAATATGGTTTTAAAACTATAGGTCTAAGTAAAATAGTATCATCTGCACATGCAGAGAATATTCCATCACGAAGAGTAATGGAAAAGATTGGAATGCGTTATCTTGATAACAAAGTGCAGTACGGTTGTTTGCAAGCTTATTATGAGATTGAGGCTGATGACTATGTCATATTCTATGATCGCTAGAGTTTTGATAGTTTATTTGATGGTGATTTCGCAACTCGCGTGTGCGCCGAAGGCTGCTCCTTATGCAAATGGTCCAGTGATGAGTCAAAAAAATATCAGGAAGACATTTCAGCCAATCCTTCAATTTATGGACGTAAAGCCGGGAATGGTGTTTGCGGATATTGGTGCATCATCCGGTGCTTTTTCAGTGATGATGGCGACCCTAATGGATAATTCGAAGATTTATATTCAGGATATTGATACAACAGTTTTAAGGTCGGATAACCTTAATAAAATAATTAGTTACTACTCCAAACAAAGCCGTAAGAACTTAACGTCGAAAAATAGTTTTTACACAATTATCGGAAACTCGTTACACTCAAATCTTCCAAACTCATCTTGTGATATAATATGGAGCAATGGAACAGTCCACAATTTCACTTCAATTGATTCGATGATGAAAGATCTTGGTAAGAAATTGAAACCAGGAGGTTTATTATTTCTCCGGGATAGTTTTAAGAATGACCACGGGGAAGGTAGCTATTGTTCGGATGCTAAGTGCGCAAAGCCATTGCTAACGATAGACGAGTTCTTAAACACAATGAATAGAAATGGTTTCAAACTTGTAAAGCGAACTCCGGACATGAGTGGGTATCCGGTATTTGGATTTACGTACTTAAACTGAATGATGGGTTTTGCCACTGATGATACCGATTCCAAAGACCCGGTTGGGTAAAACTATATTTCTAACGTTATTATTAGATCTTGTGATTCAGCAGACTGAAATGCATTTCCCGCAGATTCCACAGATCGAATACTCAGATTTCCGCGGAACTCTTAGAATTCCGCGGAAATCTGCGGATTAAATTAGCGAGATCTGCGGGAAATGTATTCGACTTTTTATTCAAGTTTAATTTTGTTAGGTAGAATTTTCACGGATAATACAGAATGCACGTAATCATAAACAAAATCACGGATGGCAGCGTCGCTGCATTACAACTGCTGAGATCATTATAAACACCAACGAAGGCTCAGTCGACCTCTAAAATATTTCCGACCTTTTTGAGAAACCCAATTTGCTCTTGACATAGGGCTGTCATACCTCCATTTTAAGTTTGTCGAAACAAACTGTTCGCGATGGAAACAAACAAAGGCGTCGGAGCATTTCACGCTAAAACCAGATTGCAATGGCGCAAGTGGTTGCAAAAGCATAGTCAAAAGAAAGAATCGGTCTACCTGATTCTTTATCACAAGAAGAGCAAAACGAAAAGTGTCAGTTACGTTGAGGCGGTGGAAGAATCGCTTTGCTACGGCTGGATAGATTCCTTAAAACATAAGCGTGATCCTGAAAGCTCCTATCAAAAATTCTCACCGCGAAGGTCCAATAGCAATTGGAGCACAAGCAACGTTGAAAGAGTTAAGCGGATGAAGAAGGAAGGATTAATGACTGAGCATGGTCAAAAAATGATTGATGTCGCAAAGCAAAATGGAAAATGGCAGGCTGCGCTGGTGATATAACCCCGTACTATGTTTTTGGCATTAAATGAAAAAGGTGGCCCGTTACCGGACCACCTTTTAATGATACATAATATATAATCCGGCTCTAAATCACTTCAGATCAAAACGGTCAAGGTTCATCACCTTGCTCCATGCTGCGACAAAGTCCTTTACAAACTTCTCTTGAGAGTTAGCCCATCCATAGACTTCAGCGAGTGCTCTCAGCTCTGAGTTGGAACCGAAGATGAGATCCACGCGGGTGGCTGTCCACTTTGGTTCGCCTGTGGCACGATCACTACCCACAAACACGTTTTGAGAATCCGAAGTCGCCGCCCAGGTTGTACCCAAATCGAGCAGGTTCACAAAGAAATCGTTAGTAAGTGCCTCCGGGCGCGTGGTAAATACTCCGTGCTTAGATTGATTGAAGTTTGTGTTAAGTACGCGCATGCCGCCAACAAGAGCAGTCATCTCAGGTGCAGTGAGTGTCATCAGTTGCGCTTTGTCAACCAACAATTCTTCTGCTGACACGGTGTGTTTAGGTTTAAAATAATTGCGGAACCCATCAGCTTCCGGCTCAAGGACAGCGAATGATTCAACATCAGTTTGCTCTTGTGCTGCGTCAGCTCTTCCAGGTGTAAAAGGAACTGTAACCGTATGTCCGGCATTCTTCGCTGCCTTCTCAACACCTGCACATCCGGCAAGAACAATCAAGTCAGCAAGCGAAACTATTTTACCGCCAGTGTTGAATTCTTTTTGAATGCCCTCCAGCGTCTTGAGCACGTTCGCAAGTTGAGCAGGATTGTTTACTTCCCAATCCTTTTGAGGTGCAAGACGAATGCGTGCACCGTTTGCTCCACCGCGCTTATCCGAACCTCTGAATGTTGCTGCTGAGGCCCACGCTGTTGATACCAGTTGAGACACTGTCAATGCGGACGCAAGTATTTTAGACTTGAGTGCAGCGATATCTTTATCGTCAATTAGTTTATGTGTAACGGCTGGGATTGGGTCTTGCCAGATGAGCACTTCTTTAGGCACCTCAGATCCGAGATAGCGCACAATCGGGCCCATATCGCGATGCGTAAGTTTGAACCAGGCGCGGGCGAATGCATCTGCGAACTTATCCGGATTCTCATGGAAGTGTTTTGAAATTTTCTCGTAGATAGGATCTACTCTCAGGGCGATGTCGGTGGTAAGCATCGTTGGTGCATGACTCTTTGACTTGTCGTGAGCATCAGGCACCGTACCAGCGCCTGCATTATTCTTCGGTTTCCATTGTTGAGCACCGGCAGGGCTCTTCGTTAACTCCCATTCGAAACTGAACAGGTTCTCGAAGAAGTTGTTGCTCCACTTCGTAGGTGTTGTAGTCCATGCTCCTTCGAGACCGCTGGTAATTGTATCTCCTGCATTACCTGTGCCGAATGTATTTTTCCAACCGAGACTTTGCATCTCAATACTTGCAGCTGCAGGTTCACGACCAATATATTTGCCAGGATCGGCAGCGCCATGAGTTTTACCGAAGGTATGACCACCAGCAATAAGCGCAACAGTTTCTTCGTCATTCATGGCCATGCGGCCAAACGTCTCACGAATGTCACGAGCTGCAGCGAGTGGATCTGGTTTTCCATTAGGGCCTTCCGGATTTACATAGATCAGACCCATTTGAACTGCACCAAGTGGATTTTCCAGTTCGCGATCACCAGTGTAGCGTTTATCTCCCAACCAGGTGGTCTCGGAACCCCAATAGACATCTTCCTGTGGCTCCCAAACATCCTCTCGTCCGCCAGCGAAACCGAAAGTCTTGAAACCCATTGACTCAAGAGCGCAGTTGCCAGTGAGCACCATCAGGTCGGCCCACGAAATTTTCTTACCGTATTTTTTTTTGATTGGCCAGATCAGCAAACGTGCTTTGTCGAGACTGGCATTGTCAGGCCAACTGTTCAATGGCGCAAAGCGTTGAGTGCCAGAGCCTGCGCCACCACGGCCGTCTGAGATGCGGTAAGTACCAGCACTATGCCATGCCATTCGGATGAAGAACGGTCCATAGTGACCATAGTCTGCTGGCCACCAGCTTTGTGAAGTAGTCATCAGGGCGAAGATGTCTTTCTTCACCGCTGTCAGGTCGAGTGACTTGAACTCCTCTGCGTAATTGAACGCCTTATCCATCGGATTAGACAGGGAAGAGTGTTGGCGAAGGATGTTCAACTTCAACTGATTGGGCCACCAGTCGCGGTTGCTCGTGCCGCCTCCGGCGCTTTGTTTCAGAGCTCCACCATGAAACGGACATTTAGCTTCGCCGTTCGTATTGTGTGCTGATGTGTTCGAGGATGTGTGTTTTTCCATTTTTACAGATTAATAAATTGTTCGTAATAATATTTGTGAAAATCTCTATTTACTTACTTAGTCGCGAATTAACGGTCGTACTGATCGTGGCATTTCAATTAATAATCCACAAGTAACTTCTTTGAACTTAATAAGTCAAATTGATTATCTTTATAAAGATATAGTTTTAATCTATGACTTTAACGCAACTCGAGTACATTGTCGCATTGGATACATATCGCCATTTCGTATTGGCCTCTGAAAAATGTTTTGTTACTCAGCCTACCTTAAGCATGCAGATTCAAAAGCTGGAAGAGGAACTCGGTGTAAAGATTTTTGACCGCACCAAACAACCGGTAATCCCTACTGATATGAATCCCGCAGCATTTCTTTGGCTCCAATATTTTTTGCGAGTGCGATGGCCTTATCTGCGAATGTTTTCGCTTCAGCTATTTTGTGACGCTTTCGATAGAAGTATACAAGGTTCTTTGCGTTGTAGGCAGCTTCATAGCGATTACCAAA
The DNA here is from genome assembly GCA_025363495.1 of Cyclobacteriaceae bacterium. Taxonomy (GTDB): domain Bacteria; phylum Bacteroidota; class Bacteroidia; order Cytophagales; family Cyclobacteriaceae; genus ELB16-189. Next base: position 10,245 of record JANYDR010000473.1, read on the forward strand.
CTTCAGATGTTCAGAATAGGCTTGCTGGTAATATTTTTCGGCTTTGACAGGTTGCTTTAAACTATCATAAGCGATGGCCATATTTCCAAATGTATAAGGCACGTACCGTGTGTAACCAAGATCTTCATAGCCTTTTTTTGCCGCGAGTGAATATTCAATCGATTTTTCATATTCTTTTGTCTGGAGAAGTACCGATCCAATGTTTCCTGACGTGACTGTTATGCCAAAAGTAGAGTTGAGCTTTTCGTAAAGTTCAAGAGCTGTGGTATAGTACTTGAGCACTTTATCATATTGCTTTTGTTTTTTATAGACTATGCCTATGTTGCTGAGGATATAAGCTTGAAGTGTTGCTTGTTTCGCTTGTTTCGCGATTTGAAGTCCTTTGAAATAGGATTGCAATGCCTTGTCATAGTCACCCTTCTCATCATAGATAATTCCAATGTTGTTGAGTACGTTGGGAGTGTTCAGCGAGTCACCAATAATAGTTGCAGTGCGAATGGATTGGTTTAGGTAGAACAGTGCGCTATCATATTCACCGGATGCTTGTATAGCGCTTCCCAAACTATTAAAAGCTTTGGCTATGAATTTTTGATTATCCTTTTGTTTCGCCAGCACCAGGGCCTTACGCGCATAAAGAATTGCTGAATCAACGCTACGGTTCTTGAATATCCAACTTAATTCATTCAAAATTACCATTCGGAGAGAGTCACCAGCAGTGGAAAGCATTCTTTGAAGACTGTCAAGTTGCTTCCGTTGTGAAAAAACAGGATTGACCGCTGCAACCAGAAAGGCTGCAAAAATAAATCTTCTGCACACTTTGTTGCGTGGGGTGAAATCCATATTATGTTCAATTTAGAATTTTTTGTGGTTTATTCATGAATAGCCCTCGTGATCTCGTATCTTGCAATTTGATTTTATGCAACAAAAAAAATTATGGCGCAGGGTCTTTTAATCGATATGGATGGTGTGGTTTACGGGGGTGATGTTATGATCCCTGGTGCTGATGTGTTTATAAAAAATCTTGTCAGCCAAAATATTCCTTTCAGCTTCATGACTAACAATAGTCAGCGCACGCGACTGGAGGCGGTTAGAAAACTTCACAAACTTGGAATGGATGTGACGGAGAAGCATATCTATACCAGTGCCATGGCGACAGGGAAATTTCTTTCGACACAAATTCCAAATGGAACAGCGTATGTGTTGGGAGAAGGG
>JANYDR010000497.1 GCA_025363495.1 Cyclobacteriaceae bacterium
TCCTTCTAATTTTCAACCTAGAAGGTTGCTGGCCGAATTTTTGCAAGACATGCTCGGCTTTTCGTTAATTTTAAATAATGAATACAAAAAATCTTCTCATTGCTGTCATCAGCCTTGGATCACTATCTCTTCACGGTCAGGCCAAGCTGAGGAAGTTTCCGGCGAACATCAATCATACTTCAATCAGCAACTTCGCGCCTTTCATCAGTCTCGATGGTAACTCCATGGTGTATATCGCGAATGTAGGAGAGGACAACGAGCTCACCATGAATTATACTGCGCGTGAAGGTGTGAATTGGAAAGACCCTGTGACTCTTCCAAGATCTGTAAATACACGTCTGAATTTCTTAAGAGGATATGGACTGAGTACCGATGGCAAAACACTTTACCTCTCCAACTTAAAGGGAAACGGCCTTGGAGGCTATGATCTTTACACAAGTCAGCTTACCGGAAATAACGTATGGTCAGAACCTTTAAACATGCTACTGCCCGCTAACTCTAAAAGTAATGAAGCCTGCCCGTCCGTTTCCGCAGACGGTATGACTATGTTTTATATGCGTTGCGAAAAAATGGATGTCGCAAAAGCTGATAACTGCAAGATATTGATGATGACCAAAAAATTAAATGGTCAATGGGACACCCCTGTTGAACTTCCCGCAATCATTAATACAGGAAATTCTCAAACTCCCCGTATCATGGGAGATGGGGAAACACTGTTGTTCTCCTCCAACAAGCTCCAAGCCAATAAAGGTGGGATGGATTTGTATTTAACAAAACTTAATAACGGTCAATGGAGTAATCCTGTGCCGCTTGACTTTGCAAATACTCCGGGTGATGACCAATATGTAAGTGCGACTTCACTTGGCAGATACCTTGTTAAAGATGTTCCGGGGCAACATAACAACGAATTGATTGAGGTTCTTTTTCCTCCGGAGATACGTCCGAAAGGAGTGATGAAAATTGAAGGTACCGTTGCGGGACCTGAAGATCCCTCCTCTGCATTTGTAACAGTGTTTGACATGAAAGATCAGCGAAAAGTATTTTCCACTAAACCAGGTAAAGACGGAACCTTTTTTACCTATATAAAAGAAGGAAGCGTTTATGATTTATCAGTGGAACCTGAAAAAGACAATTACACTTTCTTTTCAAAAACCTTTGACCTTACAGCAGAAAAATTTTCATTGCTTGAAAAGGTAAATATAACATTAAAACCGGCCGCAGCTGGGGATGATATTGCGCTTGATGGAATTTCTTTCAAGCCTGGAACTTCAGAACTGACCGCCTCATCCTCCCAAGAACTTCGCCGCGTTACCCGTTTGATCCAGGGTAACCCTAATAAGTTTTTTTCGATTATGGTTACGCTTATCGGATTTCAAAAAGACTCAGTGCGTTCAGATGACCTAACGGAAGTCACGGTAGACACTTTAAAGTTTCCGGTTAAATACAAAACTGATTCTCTTACTACATCCACGCGTGATTCAATTGTACTTAAGACAACATATCATAACGATCGCACTCTTAAGCAAGCAAAGTCAATCGGTGATTATTTAATTTCTCAGGGAATTCCGGCAGCTCGTATCAGTCATTCAGGCAAGGCTGTTACAGAGGCAATCCTTGAAAACCGAAAGACAAAAGTAAATGTCATTATTCCTTAACTGAAAGCGGCACCGCGACCAGAGTCTTATCCCACGCAAGTATCAGCTCCAGCATATCATCGGATTTTTCCACTGAAATGGTGAATTGTTCAAACTCCTTCTGAGTCAATACGACCGGTACGTCGACTACGACAACATCTGTTTGAGGATCACGGGCTGCATCACCATTATTCATCACGTCAATACCCCAGGTAGGAATCGTAGAGTTGAACACTACTGACCAACTTAGCTCGCTTGGTACAGTCCATAATGAATATTTTCCAGCAGGTAATTTTTTGTCTCCAACAATGAGGTCTTTATTGGTTTCGAAAGTTGTTGCTTCATTAGCTCCCGTTCTCCAAGTCTTTCCGTAAGGCACCAGACCTCCGAAAATAACCCTTCCTTTTTTAAAGGGTCGATTATAGAATACAGTTATTTTCAGCCCTTCTTCTCCAAAGATCACATTGGATTCGGGGCTATAGGACTTAGTCTTATTAAATCCGTAAAAAATGGCGGCAGCACCCAACACGATTACCAAAAGGCCCGAAAGGAGCAGTATTTTCTTCATTATTTTAACCTATTAAGTGCGTTTTAAACTCAAATTAAAAGAATAAGGTTTCTGCAATGTTCAAATATTGTTAGAAAGGACAAAAGGAGTTTAATTTGGGTTTTAAAATCTATCCTATGGCAGTCTTTGGAGTAGTACTCGCTCTTTTTGTTTTAGCAATTGCTTCTGTCTGGTTGTTTCCCAACAAATCAGTCAGCAATAACGAGCACGATATTAAGCACTGATCTTTTAATCTGGTATCAACACTGGTATGAACATCTGTGTTTTTTGCGGATCCAGTACCGGCACTGATGCTGTTTACCCTGACGCTGCTCGCGAAACGGGAAAGCTCATCGCGCAGGGAGGGCATACACTCGTTTATGGTGGAGGTAATGTTGGTCTCATGGGGGTTGTCGCTGATTCCGTATTGGAAAATGGCGGTAAAGCAATTGGTGTAATTCCTGATTTTTTAATGAAGCGTGAAGTGGGTCATCTCGGCCTAACTGAATTGATTGTGGTCAATTCCATGCACGAGCGCAAAAAGAGGATGGCCGATATGACCGATGTCTTTATTGCCTTACCGGGAGGCTGGGGAACATTGGATGAGCTGGCCGAAATTCTGACTTGGCGACAATTGGGTTTAATAGATCAGCCGATCGGCCTATTAAATACCAATTCGTTTTTCTCACCCCTTGTTAGTCAGATGAAGATTATGGCTGAAAAAGGTTTTCTACCAAGCTCCAACTTAAATCTTCTAATTGTTGAAAATTCTTCCGCAAAATTGCTCACCATGCTGGGGGTAGTTACCGTTTAAGTATTTATTGTTTCTATTTTTTTTTAATAGTTTTATCAAGGGAAATTTCCCTTCAATAGAATTGCGCAGACATTTTCTCCTTATCGCCTTATTAATACCAGCCTGGTGTCAGGCTCAGTTAGGCTTTAACCTTACGCAAGGTCGTCACTACGTGAAATTCCCAATAGAAATATGCAATAACCTTGTGGTGATACCAGTAGTACTCAATGGGCAATTGCCTCTTAAGTTCATTTTAGATACAGGTGTTCGCACTACAATCCTTACAGAGAAAAGTTTTAGTGACATTCTTAAGCTCACTTATGGAAGGCATTATCTTGTTTCCGGACCAGGTGGAGAAAAAATAGTAGAGGCCTACGTAACAAACGATGTTACGCTGGATATGCCAGGTGTTCATGGAGAAGGGCACGCGATGCTTGTATTGGAAAAAGATTATCTCGAACTAAGAAATTATTTGGGCACCGATGTTCAGGGAATTTTGGGCTATGAAGTATTCAGCCGGTTTATCGTTGAAGTCGATTATGAAAAAAAACAACTAACACTTACACTTCCCGAATTCTTTCATGCTAAAAGTAAATTTCAATCATTACCAATTACAATTCAGGACACTAAGCCGTATCTTCAGGTACCTGTTAAGATGAGCGATGGCCGCGTGGTTAATGCAAAACTAATGGTAGATAGCGGCGCAAGTCATGGATTGGTCCTTGATCCCGCTACCGACAAAAATATTATTTTACCAGAAAAACACGTCACGAGTTTGATCGGACGCGGAATCGGAGGATTGATCGTCGGTCAGATAGGACGCATTCAATCAATTGAGCTTGGCAAGTATAAAATCAACAACGTAATAGCCAATTTCCCTGACGCCAATAGCTATTACGATACCATTAAATCTTCTGCTGATGTTTTTCGCAATGGGGCATTGGGGGGAGAAATTTTGACACGGTTTACAACGATCTATAACTTTCCGGGTGGGAGAATTTATTTTAAAAAGAACGCTGCATTTTCCGGGCGCTTCAATTTCAATATGAGTGGATTGACGCTTAAAGCCAAGGGTTCACGTCTTTCTAAATTTGAGATCACTGATGTAAGAAAGAATTCAGCCGCTGAAAAGGTAGGCATCCAAAATGGAGATGAGATAATTTCTATAAATGGATTCCCGGCTTCAGGGCTAACATTGAATAACATTAATGGCTTTTTTACTTCGAAACCCGGCAAACGAGTAAAGATTGAAATTCTGCACAAAGGGCAGAGGATTACAAAAACATTCCAGCTCGAAAGTCAGATTTAAGAGTTCACATTGAACAATCGCCCTAATTGACCTTTCCTTTTTCGATACGCCTTATTCCAAAGGCGCTGTGTTTCTAAAAATTGAATTGAATTCAAAAGTTCGCGATAAAGAGTTTCACTTGTAAGGTTTTGTTTCAATATATAATTCATTACACCGGCACCAATTGTTTCGTGATAGTTTGAATTCTTCAGAATAGTGATAGGAACATTGCGGGTCTTTCTTCCATGAAGCATGTCCACCATAAGATGCAATTCTTTCTTTCCTATATTATCGTCTATTAAAATATGCTGTGGACGGAAAAGGACCAATCGTTGAAAGATAGTCTTAATATCAAATGCCATCTCTGTAAGCACTGTCTTATTCGTAATGCCTTTGAGGCGCTCAAATATAGGGCCCAATTCAATGGGATTATTACCCACCACCAGCACCTTCCAGCGCTCTTCTAAATTCTTCTCTTCAGCCATAGACAACTCTATAACGGTTTAGTGCTGAAAATTGTAAGAAGTAACCAAAAGAATATTTTCTCACTTAAACAAATGAAGCAATAATTTCGCCAGCGTGCTCAAATCGTTAGTTTTAGACTGTGAGGAACAAAAAAATAATTATATCCGGGGGTGGATTGGCAGGTCTTATTAGTTCTATTCATCTAACCCGGGCTGGGGTACAATGCCAACTTATCGAAAAACAATCCTACCCCTTTCATCGGGTCTGTGGAGAGTACATTTCAAATGAAGTAGTGCCTTACCTGAAGTCGCTTGACGTTTATCCTGAAGAGTTACGTCCGTCTTCCATCAGGCAATTCCAACTCACATCTGTCAACGGGAAATCTGCTTCTTTACCACTTGACTTAGGAGGCTTTGGAATAAGTCGTTATCAATTGGATTATTTTCTCTTTCAAAAAGCAAAACAATATGGAGTAGAATTTCATCTCAATACGGAGGTGGAAAAAATTTCATTTGATTCAAATCATTTTCTTATCAATACAAATCGTGAACTATATGAATCAGATGTTGTGATCGGATCATTCGGCAAACGTTCAAAACTGGATATACAACTTGGCCGCTCGTTTATTCAAAAACGTTCTCCGTATGTAGGTGTGAAGTATCACCTTCAATTAAAAAATTTTCCGAATGATCTCATCGCTCTTCATAATTTTAAAGATGGTTATTGTGGCATAAGTCGTGTGGAAAGCGATCGTGTTAATCTTTGCTATCTCACCCATCGCAAAAATCTGAAGACACACAGAAATATCAAGGAAATGGAGGAGGCTGTGCTATTTCAAAATCCATTCCTAAAAAATATTTTCAAAGAGGCAATCTTTTTGTTTGACAAACCAGAAACGATCAATGAGATTTCTTTTGAAACCAAAGCACCTGTGGTGGAACATATATTGATGGCCGGTGATGCGGCCGGTATGATCACGCCATTGTGTGGTAACGGTATGGCGATGGCTATTCATTCTGCAAAAATTCTAAGCGAGCATGTGATTCGCTTCTGCAATGAAGACGGTTATTCGCGTGAGCAAATGGAAAATGATTATGCTAATGCGTGGACCAGGATGTTTGCCCGAAGACTTCAAGCAGGACGCCATATTCAACGATTGTTTGGTGATATGTGGACTTCAAATCTCGCCGTAAACCTGGCGCTATACACTCCACCGGTAGCGAATTATCTAATGAAGAAGACGCACGGGGAGGTTTTTTAGGAGTTGAAAGCTAGTTCTACAAGGATTGAAAAAATTGGGTTTCTGGAGGAGAGGCTCGTCATTCATATAAAATAAGTAAAAGGGTCAAACAATTTTTTATAAATTGAAGTATAAACCCAACAATAATGAATCCTTCCAATCGCAGAGATTTTATTCGTTCACTTGGCCTGATTACAGCAGGCTATGGACTTTCATCAAGTGTCTTATCTTCCTGTTCGCCAAAACCATCCGCAAAAGAAACGTCGGACTCAACCGCTGTAGCAAGTGAAGTAAAAAAAGAGTTATTCTTTAAAATATCACTAGCCGAATGGTCATTTCATCGTGCACTACAGGCCAAACAGTTGGACAACCTTGACTTTCCCGCAAAGGCAAAAAGCTTTGGTATCACCGGAGTGGAGTATGTAAATCAGTTTTTCAAAGACAAAGCAAAAGATACTGCTTACCTCACTGAACTTAAAAAACGTTGCGACGATAACGGAGTTACCAGCGTATTGATCATGATCGACAACGAAGGTGCTATGGCGGACCTTGATGCAAAGAAGCGCAAGGAGGCAATAGAGAAACATTACAAATGGGTTGATGCTGCAAAATTCCTTGGCTGTCATTCCATTCGCGTAAACTGCTTTGGCGAAGGCTCGCGTGAGGATGTTGCAAAAGCTGGAGTCGATGGATTGAGCAAGCTAAGTGAATACGCGCAAACAGCCGGTGTTAATGTGATTGTGGAAAACCACGGAGGTATGTCTTCTGATGGAAAGTGGCTGAGTGGTGTTATCACGTCGGTAGGCATGCCTAACTGCGGTACGCTTCCTGACTTTGGAAACTTCTGCGTAAAACGTGAGAAAGGCGATATGTGGGATTCAAAATGCATGGAGTACTATGACCGCTACCTGGGTGTCACAGAACTTATACCTTTTGCGAAAGGCGTGAGCGCCAAGACCTACGACTTCGACGATCAGGGCAACTGTATTGAGACGGATTACATGAAGATGTTGCCGATCGTTAAGCAAGCTGGGTACACTAACTATATCGGTATTGAATACGAAGGAGTAAAATTATCGGAAGAGGACGGAGTTCGTGCCACCCTTGCGCTGCTTAACAAAGCAGGAATGGCAGCCAGCTAATTTACATCTGACCTATTAATCCATTATAGTCGACGAAGAAATACAAAAAGAAACCAATCAAACATGTGGCTGAAATAAAATTCAGCCACATTGTGTATTTGAAGTTCGCTTCGTTGGGATCTTTTAATACCTTCAAAAACCAAAAGCTGAAGAATATAACAACGGGGCTGAGAGCTATTAAAAAATCCCAGCCATATTTTATATTATAAAAGTTCTTGAAAAAAAATATAAAGCCAACAGCGGCAACGGCAAAAAATATCCCGGCAAAGTAAAACGTTCCCCGGATACCGAGTATGCGACTCAATGTATTATCCCCATGTTTAGCATCTTCTTCGTGTTGGTAGACCTGCGTCATAGGATAGCTTGCCCATAAGATGATACTTGTAAGCGCCGCCGGAAACAAAACTTTAGGCTGCATTAAATTTTCAATTCCAAAATTATTAATACTTACATAACACATCATAAAGGTAAACGCACCCTGAAATAATCCAGTAACTAGCCAGCCCGTAATAGGATATTTCTTTAATCGAACCGATGGATGACTATAAGCTTTCGAAACAAGTCCGTATATAAGTACCATTATCGAAAACAAAAGGGAAAGTTTTATAAAGGCCAGTAGGACGGCCACGAGATCCAATAGTAGCGACATCCAGTAAAGTCCCTTCTGAACAGGCGGAGGGTTCTTAAGTCCCCCAATACTTTTTTCGTCCTTATCAAAATAACTATTATAACCATTGCTTGCAGGGTACAAAAAGAAGTGAAGGATCACAAAAACCCAAAACAATCTTGGTTCACCGAGATATATCACATTTGGAGATACCGACATGGCAAACAAAAAAACTGGTAACAGGAAATAAGAGAACGGGACTCGTAAATGAAGAAGTGTGGATTTTGAAAACATAGCGTTAAACTAATGAACAAAATAAGTCTTTTTAAGGTATTATTGAGTAATGAGCTTTATCACTTCCATCGGCACTGCCAATCCTCCACATCCACTCAATCAATTAGTAATTGGCGATTTCATGATCCAGGCTATGGGACTTGGCGACGATGATGCCCGTAAGCTAAGGGTGCTTTTCCGTGCAAGCGGAATAGATACGCGATATTCTGTGATTGACGATTATGGGAAAACAGAAGGATTCCAATTTTATGAAAACACGCCAGGGATGGAACCATTTCCTTCCACAAAGCGACGTCTTGCCTTGTATCGGCGTCATGCGCTGGCCCTTAGCCTTGAAGCAGTGCTAAAGTGTTTTTCTACACTTGAGGATTTGAGGAAAGATTCCATCACACATCTCGTGGTAGTGAGTTGTACCGGAATGTATGCACCGGGGCTGGATATTGATCTTGTAAAGGCTTTGGGACTTCGGTCTGACGTCGAACGCACCAGTATTAACTTCATGGGATGTTACGCCGCCTTCAATGCGTTGAAAATTGCAAAGGCTGCCTGCGCCGCAAAGCCTGAATCAAAAGTTCTTATTGTGTGCACGGAGCTATGTACAATTCATTTTCAAAAAGAAATCTCGGAAGATAATTTTCTTGCCAACGCATTATTTGCCGACGGATCCGCTGCCGTGATGGTCGAGTCAGTTCCACGGAAGGGCACAAACCTATTGCTGGAAAGTTTTCATTGCGAACTTGCCACTCAGGGTGAACATGACATGACTTGGACCGTGGGGGATCTTGGCTTCGAAATGCGCTTATCCTCTTATGTGCCAGAGGTTGTTAGAAGCGGTATTAAAAATCTTACCAGAACATTACTTACTAAAATTAATCAACGCCTTGCAGAGGTAGCTTACTTTGCTGTTCACCCTGGTGGAAAAAAAATCCTGGAAGCCATTGAAAGCGAATTAGGTCTTAGCAAGCAGCAAAATAAATATGCTTATGACGTGTTGAAGAAATTTGGCAACATGTCATCACCCACTGTTCTTTTCGTTCTTCAGGAAGTTTGGAAAACATTGAACTCAACAGATGACGGTAAGCGCATTTTAAGCTTTGCATTCGGTCCGGGATTGACACTGGAAAGCATGTTACTAAAGATTGAAAAAAATAATGCCTGATTTTACCAATCGCTCCTCCGACATTGAGATTATGGATGATCTTAATTGCAATGGCGAAGTAGTGCATCAAACTTTGCGAGAGCTTGAATTTATTAACCGCTGGCTGGGCGGGAATGTCGTGACATTACAAGCTGTAAAGCGACTGGTTGCAGATCATAAAAAAGAGACAATTCATATTGCTGATCTTGGCTGCGGAGGTGGTGATATGTTAAAATTACTGGCCGATTGGGGAAGAAAAAATAAATTAATATTAAGACTAATCGGCATTGATGCCAATCCTCATATTATAGCCTTTGCCATTGAGAATTGCAAATCTTATCCTGAAATCACTTTTGAAACTCTGGATATATTCTCACCAGATTTTCAATCAAGGAAATATGATATTGTAATGGGAACGCTTTTCTATCATCACTTTTCGCAAAATACCTTGGCTGATTTTTTTTTGAAATTGAACCATCAGGTAAATATTGGCATAATTATAAATGATATTCATCGTCACTGGCTTGCCTTTCATTCGATCCGTCTTCTTACAAAATTCTTTTCCAAATCTTCGATGGTCAGGTTTGATGCTCCACTTTCAGTGCTTAGGGCTTTTACTAAACAAGAGTTGGCAGACATTTTTACAAGGGCAGATATTCAGTCTTATCAGTTAAAATGGAGGTGGGCATTTCGATGGCAGTTCATTTATGAGAAAGTCGAATAAGCTTAGGGCATTTCCCTCAGATTTTCGCTGATCAAATATCTGGGAATTCCATCCGTGTGATCTGTGGGAAAAAATTGATCGAGCAGCGTACCAATAAAATATCTTCACTATTTGCCTCGTTTAAGAGCTAACCGATCCTTTGGCACAGTTTTTCGTAGTTTTAAATGGCTTTTCAATCAATTCAATTATGAAAACAAACACGCTGCTTTTATTTCTCTTATTATTTGCTGGTTGCGCATCAAGTCCATTTGGAACCAAGGTCAAAGAACCATTCCGGGGAAATGCCTATGAATCAAATAATCGTTTCTTTCGGGGTACGGGTAAAGGCGAAAGTAGTGCCGATAATATTGCCCGCGGCAAAGCGGATATTGAAGCCAAAACTATTTTGGCCGGACAGGTAAACACAACCATGAAACAAGTTGCTGATAACTATCAGGGACAAACCGAGAACGACCGTGGGGCCGACGTGGCGATGAAATTTCAGAGTTTAGCGCGTGAAGTGATGAACACAGATCTGGCCGACATTCGTAAAATCGGTGAACAAAAATATTACGACAAGAAAGAGAATAAGTATACCGTTTTCATTGCATACGAAATCAAGAAAAACGCAATGTTCCGTTTCATGAAGAAACAAGCCCAAACTGACAAGACCATTGACGAACGTCAGCAGGCAGTGATACAGAAAATACTGGATGAACAGATAGCCGAATCAGAAAAAGAAGAGAAATGATTAATTCGGTGATTCGATAATTTGTTGATGGACGAACACATCAGAGAATAATTAAATAAACGAATAATCGAATTACCTCCCCTCCGTCATCTTCTCCGCCGTCTCTGCAATCTTTAACTGATTAATAAATTCATCAACTTCCCCATTCATAATAGCGGGAAGGTTATGCTGTGTATAACCGATGCGGTGATCCGTAACACGGCTTTGCGGATAATTGTAAGTTCTTATTTTCTCTGATCGATCCCCGCTTCGAACCTGTGATCTCCGGGAAGCGCCAATTTCATTGTTCTGTTTTTCCACCTCGATCTCATACAACTTTGCGCGCAACATTTGCAATGCCCTTTCCCGATTGGCGTGCTGAGATCGTTCTACCTGGCAAGTGATAACAATGCCAGAAGGTTTGTGAGTAAGCTGAACTTTTGTTTCAACTTTATTTACATTCTGCCCGCCCGCGCCGCTGCTTCGGGCAGTTTGATACTCCAGGTCGGCGGGATTAATAGTTACGTCAACTTCTTCAGCTTCCGGCAATACAACGACAGATGCCGCTGATGTATGAACGCGACCTTGCTGTTCTGTTTCCGGTACGCGTTGAACCCGGTGTACTCCAGATTCATATTTAAATATCCCATAGGCACCAGGACCTTCGATCAGGCTTATCACTTCTTTATAACCACCGGCCGTTCCTTCGGTTATATCCATTGGTGTCATTTTCAGTCCCCTACGGTCACAAAAGCGCTGATACATTCGCCAAAGATCCCCGGCAAAAATTGCCGCCTCATCACCGCCGGTACCTGCCCTGATTTCAAGTATGCAATTGCGATCGTCGTTGGGATCTTTGGGCATGAGAAGTTCCTTGATCTCTTCCTCGATCGCATCGCGTTTTGGAGTTACCTCATCCAGTTCCATCTTTGCCATCTCACGAAGCTCTGCATCTTTTTCAGTTTCGAGCACCTCTTTTGCCTGGCGAAGGTTATCCAGTATCGTTCGGTATTCTTTGTATTTAATCACCACCTTTTCAAGATCACGGTACTCTTTGCTTAGCTGCGTGAATTTCTTCATATCCGACACTATGCCCTGCTGACTGAGTAATTGGCCGACTTCTTCAAACCGATGGTTGATTTCTTCTAGTTTTTCGATCATATTTCTAAAGCGGGTGCAAAGTTATAAATTCGAATGGAGTATTGAGACACCCGGAGAAGAAGTTAGATTTGAAAGAATTTGAACACCTGTTTATGAAGAAGTCATTGATCGTTGCCATTATCACTCTTTGCTGGGGTTGCGGAGGTAAACTCAGCGATGAGCAACGCAAAAAATTACACGAAGGTATGGCTACGCAAGACATTAAGCGTGTTTCAGAAGCTGATGTCCAGGCGGCGGCTACGATCTATGCTCAGTCTGTTTTTGCAGATGTGGAAAAGGTGGACAAATTTCTCAACAAGAAATCGAAAATTGATTCCATTGCAACAGAACGTCATGTAAAAATCTATTCACTTATACCGGATGATAAAACATTGCGCAACATCGAAAAGGCTTTGGTTGACGCTTATGTCACGGGAGCAGGCACGAGTCAGGCAGGAGATAATCTTCAGCGAATTGGAGAAGACTCACTACTCTATACAAAGCCTGTTTTCAAAGATCGTCCGGATGGCTCGCAACAATTCAGTCACGCCATCGGAATAAAAATGGCGAAGAAGACAATAGTTCTTTCGATGCCGAATCCGTAAGAAAATTAGGATCACCTACGCGAAGCGTTCGGTGGGCTATAACTGCGACAAATACCTGAAATTTTTTAAACGTGTCGACAATCTCTAACCCCTGGCAAATCTGGATTGATACCGGAGGTACCTTCACCGATTGTATTGCACTTACACCTACCGGTCAAACTAAACGGCTGAAAATTCTAAGTAGTAGTGTGCTTCGTGGAAAAATTGTCAAGCGCATTAATGATTATGCAGTACAGACAGAAATGTCATGGCCAATTGAACAAGATGTCTTTAAAAATTTTGAATTCAGGTTGATTGAAAAAACTTTCACTTGCAAGATCATACAAGTTGACTTAGAAAAAAATAAAATTTACCTCTCGAAACCTCTGCCAAAAAATATTGCGAATATTTCCATAGAAATTACTTCAAATGAAGAAGTGCCTGTGCTGGCCACAAGGTTATTAACCGCAACAGCACTCAATGAAAACTTTCCTTTGCTTGAAATGAAACTTGGTTCCACCCGTGGCACAAACGCGATTCTGGAACGTAAAGGGGCAAAAACAGCATTCCTCGTTACGAAAGGATTCAAAGATCTGCTGCTTATTGGCAACCAGCAACGACCTGATTTATTTACCTGCAATATCAAAAAACTCAAGCCTCTCTACGATGTAGTGCTGGAAGTTGAGGAACGTATTGAGCACGACGGAGCGATCCTTAAAAAATTAGACGCTTCCTCAATAGAATCAATTCTACTTCAACTTAAAAAACAAAAAATTGAGTCAGTTGCTATCGCCTTATTGAACAGCTATAAAAATCCGGTTCATGAACAGCAAATCACACAAACTTTAAAAGCAAATGGGTTCGATTATGTCTCACTATCTTCAGACCTCTCATCACAAATAAAAATTCTTCCTCGTGCAGAAACGAGTGTTGCGAATGCCTACCTGGATCCCATCATTCATACTTATTTATCCGGCATACGTAATGGGCTTTCAGGATCAAAGCTTAGTATAATGACAAGCGCAGGCAGCCTTGTCAGGTCGGACTCTTTTTATCCTAAGGACAGTTTGCTGAGTGGGCCAGCCGGTGGTGTAGTGGGTGCCGCACACCAGGCCATACGTTCAGGCATTAAAAAAATTATTGCGTTTGATATGGGCGGCACCAGCACAGACGTATCTCTTTACAACGATCATTTCGATTATCGTTTTGAATCACATGTAGGCAATTTTAAAATTCTGTCACCATCACTTGCTATTGAAACAATTGCTGCAGGTGGTGGGTCCATTTGTGATTTTGACGGGCATCGGTTTACGGTCGGACCCCACAGCGCAGGTGCATCACCCGGTCCAGCATGTTATGGTGCCGGCGGTCCGCTGACAATCACTGACGTTAATTTATTATTGGGCAGACTTGATCCTGAAATTTTTACCATCCCGATGGATGCCAAGAAATCACGAGAGGCCCTGGATTCATTGTTAAGAAAAATTAAGCGCCTTACAGGTCGCACTAATAAACCAATACTGATCCTGGAATCACTGGTACAGATTGCGAATGAAAAAATGGCAGACGCTATCAAGAAAATTTCTGTTCAACAAGGTCATGATCCCCGTGAGTTTACATTGCTGAGTTTTGGAGGAGCCGGTGGTCAGCATGCTTGTGCTTTGGCGAATATTCTGGAAATGAAAAGGGTGCTTGTCCCCTATGATGCAGGATTGCTAAGCGCATATGGTATTGGCCACGCTGCAATAGAAAAATTTGAAGAGAAGCTGATTCTTACTACCTGGAAAAATTTTTCCGAATACTTTCAGAAAAGCCTTCATCAACTTTTCAATAAAGCAAAAGAAAAATTTTTAAATGATGGTTTTTCCGAAAACGAAATCCTTTGGAAAAAAAGTCTGGTCTTTCTTCGTTTTGCCGGGCAGGACAACTCGCTTGAAATTGATTTTAAGCCGGGCGATGATGTAATGGCATCATTCCGCAAAAAGTATATTTCCGTTTTTGGCCACTGGATCGACCGGGAAGTCGAAGTGGAGTCAATAAAAGTTATTGCTTCGATAGAAGCTGTTCCGGAAAATACTCCAGCAAGAAGAATAAAGTCTTATAAGCCATCACCTGAAAAAACCCAATGGATAACTTCCAAAGGCATCAAAAAGAAAGGAAACGTTTACCGTTGGGAAAAACTATTGCCCGGAGCAATCATAGAAGGTCCTTCTCTCGTGATCAGTGGAAACTCAACCACTTTTATTGAACATCACTGGACGTGGTCATTGGACGCTTCAAACAATGGACATTTGATTCAAAAGAAAAATATGAAAATAAAGTCCACCCACTCGCAGGAAGCACGATTGGAACTTTTTACCAATCGTTTTACCGCGCTGGCTCAGGAAATGGGCGCATTATTACAACGGACTTCTTTCTCCGTTAACGTAAAAGAACGCCTTGATTTCTCTTGCGCCGTGCTTGATCCGCAAGGATATCTTGTAGTGAATGCTCCACACATCCCGGTTCATCTCGGCAGTATGGGAGTTTGTGTAAGAGAAGTGATCAATGTCATTAGCATGAAAGAAGGTGACGTGATCATCACCAATCATCCTGCATTTGGCGGTTCGCATCTTCCTGATGTCACGTTGATTAAACCCGTTTTCTATAAAAGGAAACTAATTGGATATGTTGCAAATCGTGCCCACCATTCGGAGATCGGTGGAAGGAAACCAGGCTCTATGCCAGCTGATGCAACAACGCTTGAAGAAGAAGGAGTGATCATTGCCCCAACCTGGTTGATAAAACAAGGCGAACCTCGGTGGAATTATGTGAGAAAAATTCTTTCAGAGGCAGTTTACCCGACAAGGGCGTTGGAAGAAAACATGGCTGATCTTAACGGTGCACTGGCAGCGGTAAATCTTGGTGAAAAAGGTTTGCAGGAGCTTTGCAGATTATACGATGAAAAAGAAGTTATAAAACACATGCATGCTTTGAGATCTTATGCTGCTTCTTTATTACGGGAAAAAATAAGATCACTCAAGAAAAACTCTTTTGCGGCAAGAGAAAGACTTGATGACGGCTCTCCTCTTAGGGTAAAAATCACCCGCAAGGGCGATCGTCTCAAAATTGACTTCACAGGTTCCTCCAAAGTTCATCCTGGAAATCTAAACGCAACAAAAGCAATTGTTCAAAGTGTTGTGCTGTATTCACTCCGTTTATTAGTCGACAAGCCATTGCCCATGAATGAAGGACTGATGGAGCCTGTGGATCTTATTTTGCCAATGGGATTACTCAATCCGGATTTTTCAAAAGAAAAACTTCCAGCGGTAGTGGGAGGAAATACGGAAGTAAGTCAGCGCCTAACTGATACAATGTTAAAAGCTTTTGAGCTGGCAGCCTGTAGCCAGGGAACAATGAATAATTTTTTATTCGGCAACGAACGATTTGGCTATTACGAAACCATTTGTGGTGGTACGGGCGCCGGTCGTGGGTTCAATGGAGCAGATGCTGTGCACCAACATATGACCAACACTCGCATTACTGATCCTGAACTTCTCGAGTTTCGCTATCCGGTCCGTTTAGAGCGATTTGAAATACGAAAAGGCTCGGGTGGAAAAGGAAAGTGGAATGGAGGAGAAGGCATTGAACGGGAGATTTTATTTAAAGAAAATCTTGAGATCAATCTTCTTACACAGCATCGAAAGGAGAAGCCTTATGGAATGAAAAGCGGTGGATCTGGGAAAGTCGGAGAGCAGATTATTATTAACACTGAAGGTAAGAAAGAAAAATTAAAAGAGATGGATAGTAAGGCAGTAAAGGCAGGAGATAGATTAATTATTAAAACGCCAGGCGGCGGAGGGTGGGGAAAACTGTAATTTGAAAATGGCCATCACGCAGGTCTGCAAATTGTTTAAAACCCATCATCCTCTTTATCACCCTTCTTCTTCACTTTTTTCTTTTCACCGGAGGCGGTAGCACCACCCAGTTCATAGGGCGACTCCAGGCCAAGATAGTTTTTGCGGAAGCGATTTATAAAGGCCAGTGTTTCTTCGTCGCTGCCTGGAATGAATACCAATTCACCCACTTTTGCTTTGGAAGCATTAGTCTTTTTGGAAATCAAATCATTAAACGGTGCATTGGAGGATTGTATCATCAACCGGTTGTCTTCATACCCGAAATAATACCATGATTCGGGAGATGCTTTCAGAAATACATGAAATACAGGACTTCCATCTTCATTTTTGCGGACCTCCATAAAACCCTCGAACCCTCCGTTAATATCGTATCTTAAAATATTACTCAGTCCCAGCACACCTTCACTATAAAAGGATTTATACTTCTGCGACCATTTCAAATTTACATTTGAAAAGAAGAGTGGCCGAGCAAGTGCTTGTAGTGTGCCGAGTGAGACATATTTTAAGATACGATATTAACGGAGGGTTCGAGGGTTTTATGGAGGTCCGCAAAAATGAAGATGGAAGTCCTGT
>JANYDR010000505.1 GCA_025363495.1 Cyclobacteriaceae bacterium
AACAACTGCTTACAGGAAACTGGGGAGTAAATTTATTTTTGCAGGTTTTTTATCCAAGGCAAAAGTAAATGAACTGCTCTCTATGGCGGATGCTTATTTCATGCCTTCGGTTTCAGAACCTTTTGGTCTTACCGCATTGGAAGCCGCGCATCATAAAGTTCCAACAGTTCTTTCAGCCCAGTCTGGTGCAGCAGAAGTTATGAAGGGTTCATTACAGGCCGACTTCTGGGACACCGATAAGTATGCTAATTATATCAATGCTATTCTTAGATATCCTGCGTTGGGCAAAGAATTATCCGAGCGTGCTTCATTGGAACTGAATGATCTTACGTGGGACCATGCCGCAAAGAAAATCATGAACGTTTACGATACCCTGATTCAAGAATCATAAATTAATTTTATTATGCCATCAGTCTGTTTTTATTTTCAGGTTCATCAGCCATTCAGGTTACGGAATTATGATTGCTTTCAAATCGGTCATGACCATTTTTATGAGGATGAACAGAAGAACATTGAAATTCTTGACCGTATAGCAAGAAAGTGTTATCTCCCGGCAAATGAAATAATGTTAAAATTAATTGAACAGCATAAGGGTAATTTCAGAATATCGTATTCTATCAGTGGCGCAGCACTTGAACAATTTGAAAAATATCGTCCTGATGTATTGGAATCATTTAAGGCATTGGCCAGAACAGGTTGCGTTGAATTTTTATCCGAGACGTATTATCATTCTTTAAGTTATTTGTATTCAAAAGATGAATTTGTAAGACAGATCGCCAGGCACAAAGCAAAAATTAAGGAGCACTTCAATCAGGAACCAATGATTTTCCGTAACACGGAGTTGATTTATAATAATGAGATAGCAGGTTTTATTGCTGATCAGGGATTCAAGGGAATTATCTGTGAAGGTCTTGATCACCAGCTTAGGAACAGAAGTCCTAACTTTTTATATAATCCCCCGGGTAACCCCAGGATTAAATGCCTTCTTAAGAATTATAAGTTATCAGACGATATAGCATTTCGTTTTTCCAATCAGGCATGGGATGAATGGCCACTTACAACTCCGAAGTTTGCAAGCTGGGTACATCAGGTAGCCGGAAATGGGGAAACTATAAATCTGTTCATGGATTACGAAACATTCGGAGAACATCAATGGCCGGAAACAGGAATATTTGATTTCCTGGTTCATCTTCCAGGGGAAATTTTAAAACATGGAGATTTTAATTTCAAGACTCCCTCAGAGATTGTCAATATGTATGAGTCGAGAGGAGAATATGATGTTCATGCACTTAGTTCGTGGGCAGATATCGAACGCGATTTATCGGCATGGTTGGGAAATGGTCTTCAGCATGATGCGATGGAAAGAATTTACAAATTGGAACACCCGATCAACGCAACAAAGGATGGAAATCTGATGGACCGCTGGGCGAAGCTTACCACTTCAGATCACTTCTATTATATGTGCACAAAATACTGGAACGATGGAGATGTGCATAAGTACTTTAGTCATTATAATACACCGTATGATGCTTACATTAACTATATGAATGTTGTTACTGATTTGGAGCATACGCTGGAGTTGCATCAGGAGTTAAGTAGTAATCAGTAAGCTGTAAACAGTAAGTCGGTAATCAGTTTGTGCTTGCCGATCACTGGATAAACAGATCACTGTTTACCTATTCCGACTAATCCTACTTTGTCAAGTTTGCTTTTGGCACGGATTCTAAGACCCTGCTTGAGTAAAACTATATGTCTAACTTATTAAGCGAAAGAAAAAACTTTGCCACGGATTTCACGAAAAGAATTAAATGCACTTTCACGGTAATAAGAATCCACGGATGCAGCTTCGTCGCGCCTAATGACCGTGATTGATCTGGAAACCTCCTATGATGATTTACGACTTAAACTCTTCGACGATTCTCAGCGACGCCAGCAGCTTGCTGCATCAGTGGATTTTACACGCGAGCAATAATGTATTCAATTGTATTTATCCGTGAAAATCCCTGCCGGCGAGGCGATAGCCGTCAGGCTAAAAGTCATCTAATGCTAAGTATTTGATGAGTAAATGGTTAATGCAATAGAATCCCCTTTGGGATTCGTTGTCCTTTTTCTCATTTTTAAGTTGTTTTA
>JANYDR010000521.1 GCA_025363495.1 Cyclobacteriaceae bacterium
TAGACACCCGGAGAAATTTGAGCAGATAAGTCATATACAGGAATTCAGTCATAAGCCCGGACTCATTAAAGGTGATAATGATGTCTTAGGCATATTTTTCAAAGGCGTAGGAAAGAGCTTTGATCAAAAAACGTTCGGGGGTAATTTAAAAGAAGGTGAGTTTATTCATTTTGCTGATTCTGGATATTCGCATGATGTTGTAGTCAGTCAGATCATTGCTGATAAGATCGGTGCCAGGCCTGGAGATGAGATTACCGTTCATTTCTTCCAGGACCCTCCCCGTTTCCGGAAATTGAAGATATCAGGCATTTATGAAACCAACCTATCTGAATATTTTGATGGTAAAGTGATCATTGGTGACTTGCGCCTTATCCAACGACTCAATGATTGGCCTGACAGCGTAGCGGGTGGACTGGAGGTTTATGTGAAAGACCTTAATAAGATAGACGAAGTTTACACGCAGATCGGGGAGAGTATGGACTACGATTTATTTATTGAGAAAGTCAGCGATAAATATGTCCAGGTATTTGAATGGCTGGGCTTAGTAAGCAGACAAGTAGTTATTTTATTATTTGTCATCCTGATCGTGGTGTGTGTGAACATGATTTCAGTCATCCTAATTCTTGTAATGGAGAGGACCCACATGATCGGACTACTAAAAGCCATGGGCGCCAGAGATAGGGTAATTAGAAAAATCTTTGTGTACCAGGGAGTAAACCTGATCACGCGCGGCCTTCTCTTCGGAAATGTAGTAGGGCTTGGATTTTGTTACCTGCAGGATAAATTCAAATTCATTCATCTTAATGCCCATGACTATTACATGAGCTACGTTCCCATTGGGTGGAATTGGCCTGTCGTGATCGGGTTGAATGTATTGATATTTGTTGTTGTGACGATCGTGTTGCTTGTGCCGACTACTATTGTGTCAAGGATTAATCCGATCAAGGCGATAAGATTTGACTAAAATTAATTTGAAAATGGATTAATTTAAATTGAGATGCCTAATTTCAAAGGTTAACAGGGACTCATTTTCAAATTTTCAAATTATTTGTATTTCGTAAACCAGCTCCCAATCTTCAACCCAATCACCCCAAAGAACGCTTCCTTAAAAATCCCACTCGACATTTTAGATGTTCCGAGTGTGCGGTCGGTAAAGATGATGGGAACTTCAATGATTTTAAATCCATATTTCCAGGCGTTGAACTTCATGGCGATCTGAAATCCGTAACCAATAAGCTTTATGTTTTCCAATTTTAATGTATCTAAAACTTTTCTCCGATAGCAGACAAAACCAGCCGTTGTATCCTGTATTGACATTCCGGTAACGAGGCGAACAAATACACTTGCAAAATAGGATAGCAACACGCGACTCATTGGCCAGTTCACAACGTTCACGCCGGTGACATAGCGCGAACCGATTGACATATCGGCGTCACCTTCCGCGCAAGCGAGATAGAGTCGGTTAAGGTCTTTTGGATCATGCGAAAAATCTGCATCCATCTCAAGTAAGTAGTCATAACCATTTTGCAAGCCGAACTTGAATCCGGCAATATAAGCAGTACCAAGGCCCTGCTTTCCGGCACGTTGCATCAGGTGTAACTGGTGTGCTTCGGAGGCGTTATATTTTTTTTGAAGATTCTTTACGATGTCGGCAGTGCCATCAGGCGAACCATCATCCACAATGAGAAGGTGGAAGTCCTTAGGCTGTAAAAATACTGCGGCAATAATTGCCTCAATGTTTTCACACTCATTGTAAGTAGGGATAATGACGAGGGCGTTGCACAAAATGGTTTTAGTCGAAAACAAAACTAATGAAAAAGGCTCCAATTGTAGATATTTGGGCCATGAACAAATGTGTTTTCCTAGACAGGGACGGCGTATTGAACTACGATGACCCAAATTATACCTACGAAGTAAGTAAGTTTAAGATTATCCCGGGGGTTCCGGAGGCATTAAAGCTTTTAAAAGAAAATGGGTTTCTTCTGATTGTCGTCACTAATCAATCCGGTATTGCGAAAGGAATTTACAATGAGTCACAGATGATGGCATGTCATGAATATATGCAGCAGATGTGTGGTCGGGTAATTGATAAATTTTATTTTTCACCTTATCATCGCACCGTCACTAATTCGCTTCTTACAAAGCCAGGTACACTGATGTTTGAGAAAGCTATCGCGAAATATAATATTGACATAGCGAAGTCGTGGATGGTAGGTGATCGTGGAAGAGATATTATTCCAGCGCGTCAACTTGGAATAAAAACGATTCAGATCGGAGATGAAGTGGAGGAAGGGGAGAGGGCGGAGTATGAGGTGGGGGGGGTGTTGGAAGCGGCTACTTTGATCTTGAATTCGGTAAAAGGTAGTCGGTAAAAAGTGGTTCGCTGTTACGTATTAAATCTTGTTTTGGTAACCGGTGAAGGGTAATCGGTAGTGTGCGGTTGAAATGAAATGGTGTCCTATAACTAAGTGTGCTTAATCTTTGATCTTTGGTCTTTTTATAGCCCAACCCAATAGCCCTTTTGGGCTACGTGATTTACATAGATTCAGCATGTAACTTAAAGAGAATGAAAATCTTAAGATCAACCCAAGGTTTTTTTTAATCTTAAATCGCTCATCACTTAAACTTTAAGCTTTCCGCTTCAGCTTAAAAAAACAGATATTTGATAGTTGGCAGACTATTTGCAACGCGACTAACCAAAAAAACTACACCCTATGAAAAAACTAATGACACTGGCAGTGCTGCTCTTCGTTGTGTTTCAAAGCAGAAGTCAGGGCTTTGAAGGAACGATTAAGTGGACGATGAAAATGGATGTCACCGATCCAAAGGCAAAGGCAGACATGGATAAGATGAGTGCTCAAATGAACGATCCGAAAATGCAGGCTCAAATGAAGGAGCTTCAGGCAAAGATGGATGACCCTGCTTTCAAGAAACAAATGGAAGCTAATCCCCAGATGAAAGCACAAATGGAGAATATGATGAAGATGATGCAAGGCCAGAGTGGTGGAGCTTCCGGTGGTGCTGCCAACTCTATGATGCCCTCTGGCATGACAATGAAATTAAAGGGAAGTAACACTCTTATGACGATGGATGGCGGCATGATGGGCGGTATGGAAATTTTGCACATGTCAGACAAGAATCAGAGCGTGAGACTTGACCGTCAAAACAAGACTTATTCAGTTCTTCCTTCTGGTCCTCCAGGAGGTGGAGACCCAAGTAAAAAAATGGCCGATATTAAATTCACCAAGACGGGTGAGACGACAAAGATCCTTGGCTACAACTGCACAAAATACATTGCCGAAATGAAAGAGGGTAATGAAACTCTTAAGCAGAATTTCTGGACCACCACTGAAATAAAAGACATTGATTTGAAAGCTCTCTCCAGCCAGCACATGGGCCAGGGCGGACGCCCCATGTTGCCTGCAGGAGTAGAAGGAGTTCCTATGAGGATTGAAAGCAATACAGCACAAGGCAGCATGATCATGGAAGTAGCAGAAATTAAGAAAGAAAGTCTGTCGGCATCTGATTTTACAATTCCTTCCGATTTCAAAGAAACAAAAATGGGATTTGGCGGAAGACCGTGATAGAAGTTGAAAGCTTAAAGCCGAAAGTTTAAAGCTTGAGAGATCTAACTTAAAACTTTCGGCTTTCTTATTAAGTGGGGGGTTGGGATTTACTCTATGACCTTCACTTTATTAATGGGAGAGTCTCAAACCTTGGGTAATCAAGCTTTAAGCTTTAAGCTTTCCACTTTCGGCTCCTTCTTCAAGTACCCCAACACCTTCATCATGCTATCACTATTCTGTTCTGGTGCAAAAAGGCTTGTTGTAATTTCACCATCCTCATTTCTTGAAATAAGAACGTGTTTCGGCGCGGGCACAAGGCAATGCTGAATGCCGCCATATCCGCCAAGGGATTCCTGATAAGCGCCCGTATGGAAAAACCCAATATAAAGAGGTTCTTCGTCGTTGATCATGGGTAAAAACACCTCACCAATGTGCGCTTCAGAGTTATAATAATCCATGCTATCACACGTGAGACCGCCGATATTTACTTTGTGATAGGGGTCATCCCATTTGTTTACAGCCAATAGAATGTACTTCTGATTCAAACCCCAGGCATCG
>JANYDR010000528.1 GCA_025363495.1 Cyclobacteriaceae bacterium
GACGGAAATAATCACGAGAAGGACCCTCTACCAGTTCGGTCATATATTCAGTAATCTCTTGCTTATTGACTCGCCACGTGAAATAAGTATAGGATTGGGTGAATCCAACTTTTCCCAGAGAGGCCATAATTTTTGGTCGCGTAAAAGCTTCCGCCAGAAAAATAATATCCTCGTGATCTTTATTAATTTCCGCAATCACCCACTGCCAGAAGGGAATTGGCTTTGTATGCGGATTATCAACTCTGAATATCTTCACCCCTGCTTCAATCCAAAAGACAATAACAGACTTCAATTCATCCCACAACTCATTCCACTGTTCGGTCTCAAAATTGAATGGATAAATATCCTGGTATTTTTTTGGCGGGTTCTCCGCATATTGAATGGATCCATCAGGACGTTGACGAAACCATTCCGGATGTTCTTTTACATACGGATGATCAGGAGCACATTGAAATGCAAGATCAAGTGCAATGTCAATATTATGTTTCTTCGCTTCGCTGATTAATTTTTTATAATCATCAAGTGTGCCCAGTTCTTTATGAATAGACTTATGACCGCCTTCATCACTTCCAATAGCCCAGGGAGAACCAGGCTCACCGGGTAATGACGTTGTACTGTTATTTTTTCCTTTGCGATTGACTTTTCCGATCGGATGAATAGGTGGAAGATACAGTACATCAAAATTCATTGCTGCCACACGGGGAAGAAGCTTTATCGTATCCTGAAAAGTACCATGCTTACCAGCCTGAAGTGAACTGGATCGTGGAAACAATTCATACCATGTGCTAAACAGAGCTTTGGAATGTTCTACACGAACCTCCAGTTCTTTCTCATAAACCGTTTCGTGGTTGCGCAAAGGTTTATCATGAACAAGTTTTGCAAAGTCTTCGCTTAACACTGTAGCAATTGCCAGCGACTGGTCCTTTTCTTCTAATCTTTTTACAAATGGAGCGATCCGGCTGTCACCCCTTCCAACCATCTTCAGATATTCAACTCCTTCCATGAGTTCTACCGATACATCAACTCTCGCAGCTGCCTTCTTTTTGAATCCATCAAACCAGGTATCAAAATGATCGATCCAGGCACGGACGGTAAAATAATAAGATCCTTTTTCTTTCGTATCAAAATTAGCCATCCACTCATCGTTGATGGTCGGTTTCATTTCCACAAACTTCCATTCACCTTTTTTCCCAAACTTGTAAAGCACCTCGGCACGAATGTGATCATGGCCGTCTCCGAATATAGATGCCACTACATCAACCTTTTCTCCGACCGTGCGCTTGGCGGGGTACACACCACCCTCAACCTGGGGCTGAACATTCTCAATGATTACTCGTAATTGTCCGTCCGTCATCACTTAATTTTTAAGAACCACAGAACTATATGCTGGTAACTTCAACTTATTCTTTTTCAGCGCAGCTTCTTTGTTTGTGCTGAAATCAATTTTCGTAAATTCTTTTTCTTCTTCCAATGAAACAGTGACTTCAACATCTGAAAGATTATGGAGGGCTAATCGCTTCTCTTCTCCCAGTACCCGAATCATGCTAACGACCTCGTGAATGGTAAATGCAGTCATCGACAGTTCACCTCTGGTCAGCACCTCATTGTTATTTCGATATTCAATCCATTTCCTGTAAAAATTATAAAGAGATGATCGATCCTTTTTCTGTTTAGCCAGCGGAACGACAGTTTTATCCGTTGAGTACTTTGGGATTTCCCATGTTGTTTGCATGGGGTCTTTCTTACCAACATCCCAGATAAATGGTTCGCGGATATATTCATCTGGTTTCATTCCTTTCATACCAATCTCCTCACCATAATAGACATACGGTGTTCCGGGAAGAGTAAATAATATAGATGCTGCAACTCTCATTTTTGCTTCGTCGTCTCCTAACTCGGAAAGAATTCTGTTTTGATCATGATTTTTAAGAAATGTCGCATCAATATAATTCGGAGTAACGGAACGATAGTAGTCATTGATCTCTTTATATTTCTTTACAAGATTAATCGTGTCCATTCCCGCATTCACAACAGACGTAATGGCATAGCCCATATCAAAGTTAAACAGGGCCGGAAGTCCCTTGAGATAAGGTGCTACTTCTTCTGCGGGAGACCAGACTTCGCCTACGAGATAAACGTCAGGTTTGATTTTCTCCATTTCTCCTCGAAACCAAATCCAAAAAGCATGATTGTCTGTAGCTCTATCGGTCGGAAAAATGTGTTTGGCCGCGTCCAACCGAAAACCATCCACCTTCATGTCTTCCAACCAGAATTTTCCAATGTCAATAAACTCTGCTTTTACTTTTGGATTATCAAAATTAAGATCAGGCATACCACCATAGAAAAAGCCGTAGTAATGTTCATCAGTAGTATCTCCATCAACAGCATGCCATTGAGTTATGTTATCAGAGTCAAGTGAGATTTCTTTTTTTGAAATCTCCAGTTCCACTGAATCTTTATCAGCCCATACGTAATAATCACGGTATGGATTATCCTTTCCCTTTATAGCCTCAAGAAACCATGGATGTTGAGAACCGGTGTGATTAAGAATAAGGTCGATAATTACTTGAATATTTCTCTTGTGGGCTTCCCTTACGAATTCCTTAAAATCTTCTACCGTTCCATAATCCGGATGAATGCCTTTGTAATCCGTAACATCATATTTGTGGTAGGATGGTGAAGGCATGATTGGCATTAGCCATAGTCCGCCTACTCCAAGGTCTTGCAAATAATCAAGCTTCGCAGTGAGTCCTTTCAGGTCGCCCTTTCCATCTCCATTGCCATCCGCAAACGCAAGCACAAATACCTCATAGTTGACACCATAAGGCCACTGATCAGAATTATTATTACGGCACGAAAACCAGGAAAACGACATAGCAAAAAATAAGATTATAAAAACGAACCTCTTCATTCCATTATTTTATTTTCAAAATGAATGAACTGAAAGGTGGCACATCTATTTCAAATGAATAATCTGAAGCAAGACCAATGTCCGCTCCGCTTCGCAGCAAATCTCTTCCTACGTATTTACCGGCAGAAGTAAGCTTAAATGCGGACACGACATCGGACGTCAATTGGATCTTGATATGCTCAGGTTTTAAATTGAAACTGGCTATCACAATAATTTTCTCATCGCCATTCACACGCGCAAATGAAATGATGCGATCAGAACAAAACTTCATACCAATATTATGTTCTGTAAGATCGAGGTAATCTCCCTGTGAAATGGCAAGATTGTTTTTCGCTAGTGTAAGAATATCTCCATACGCCTGGCGCAATGCTTTTTGTTCATCGCTCAGAAGACCACCATCATATTTTTTTCCATTCACCCATTTCTGATGTTCGGGCACTCCCCAGTAATCAAACACCGTTGTCCGACCATCGTCACCACCGAATCCTTCCGCACCTGCACCAGGCTCTCCCACTTCCTGTCCGAAGTAAATCATAATTGGGCCCTTATCGATGGTAGCACTCACTACCATTCCTGGTAATGCCTTCCAGGGATCACCAATGAATGCGGGGGATGCAATACGCTGCTCGTCATGATTTTCCAGAAAATGGACCATATTATGATTGATACCCGCCATAGATCGTTGAATACCATGAATCCAGGTCGTGCTTGCCTGATTGTTGATCAAAAGACGAAGGGTATCGTACAATTGAACCTTGTCGTATAAGAAATCAAATCGACCATTGTCAATATAATTTCTGTATTGCTGTGGATTATAGATCTCCGCAATGAAAATAATATCAGGATTTACTGCTTTCACCTGGGGAATCACCCAATGCCAGAATTCAACCGGCACCATCTCGGCCATATCACAACGAAAGCCGTCAACATTTTTACCTGTCCAGTATACAAGTATGTCGCGCATTTTATTCCAGGTATCTGGTACAGGATTAAAATGACCGGAACGATTATTCAAATAATCAACACCATAATTTAATTTCGCTGCTTCAAACCAATTGTTAACGGAAGGAGTTGCGGTAAACTGATCATCACCCGTTGCTTTGGCAGGATTCTCATCAAACTTTCCATCTTTCGTCGGAAAGGATTCATTACCGAGTGAATTATAACCTTTTGGAACCTGGAAGGACTGGCCCGGCAGATAGTAGAAGTTGTTATTTGGATCGAAA
The DNA here is from genome assembly GCA_025363495.1 of Cyclobacteriaceae bacterium. Classification (GTDB taxonomy): domain Bacteria; phylum Bacteroidota; class Bacteroidia; order Cytophagales; family Cyclobacteriaceae; genus ELB16-189. Next base: position 4,138 of record JANYDR010000528.1, read on the forward strand.
GCTTTTGACTTATCGTCCGTCTCGCCAAAGTCTTTTATCTCATCAGGTTTTGAGTCGGAATGATAGGCCCTGGCAACATGGTTCGGAACAAAATCAATGAGAACCTTGAGGTCCTGATCATGAGTCCGTTTCACCAGACGTTCGAACTCCATCATCCGGTTTTTAACATCTACTGCAAGGTCGGGATTGACATCGTAATAGTCCTTGATGGAATAAGGCGAACCGGCCCTGCCCTTCACAACGTCGGCATCATCGAGAGGAATGCCAAAGGAAGTGTAGTCGGTAAGGACTGCGTGTTCGATTACACCTGTATACCAAACATGCGAAACACCCAGCTCTTTGATTCCCATAAGAGCCTTATTATCAATATCTTCAAACTTACCAACTCCATTTTCTTCGAGAGTGCCATACGGCCTATTGAGAGTCTTGACGTTCCCGAAAAGGCGGGTCATCATCTGGTAGATTACAATCTTATTACCGGTAGTAGTCATGGTAGGTACAGGGGGAATTTTCTCTTTAGGGGCGGCACAATGCCATAGTGAGAAAGTAACAATCAACAAAAGGGTGAAGCCGCTCCGCATAGATAATCAAGGTACAAGATAGACTACTGGAAACTATGTACAAAGGGGTAAAAATGAAGTTTTTGGGGGTAAGACACTTGGGTAGAAAGGCCGGAAAAGTCGGTTTATAACCACGAGGGCACGAAGACACAAAGAAGACACGAGGGAGAATTTGAATAGTGCCTTCTTAGTGTCTTCGTGCCCTCGTGGTAAAAAATTCGAATACTGATTGGTGCCCACTCTTGGATTCAAAAAAATAATTTAGAATGTCCAACGCCGAATTATGAATGTCGAAGTAGATTACCCTAATGATGCACCGCTCCCAGTGTAACTGGCTCATGCTTATACCTAAAAAACAATGGGAATGCCACTCCAAGAACCAACGAATAAGCCGCAAACGAAAACCAGATGCTCTGCCAGT
>JANYDR010000565.1 GCA_025363495.1 Cyclobacteriaceae bacterium
ATAGAGACGCTAAAAGAACCGAGAAAAAGAGAGGGACGAGTATTTCCTGGGCGACATAAAAAAGAAGAATGATCAACCCGGTACTTAACAGGTAAAAGCAAATCCTCTTGTAAAGAGGTGTTTCGTCTACGATCGTGGTCATGCTGTCATGAATTAAAAAACTGCCATCCTTCTATGATTAATAGTCAGATGACAGTTCGTACAAGTGGTTGTTGCTAAATTCTTCTACCTCCGCTGATAACATTGATCAGCACAGCGATAATTGCAATCACAAGCAGTGCATGAATTAAACCTCCGGCTCCATAAGCATAGAATCCAACAAGCCATGCAATCACTAAGATTACAGCGATGAGGTACAATAGATTTCCCATAATGTGTTAGTTTTTTAGTTGTCAATTATAAAGTAAAAGGTGTGCCATTCGCGATGACTGGATATTGCACTCTTAAGCCTGGAATCGGCTTATTAGTGTGGAAATTAATCCACAAGCATCATGTCGGGCGATGGAAATTTAACGGCGCATTGACTTACTAAATCTGCTGACGGGAGACGATAAGCGTGGCAGGATTTTTTTAAAGGCATCAGAATCTACCAAACATTTTATTTATGAGGTCTCTATTATATTTTATAGCAGTGGTATTGTTGATCGGATGGCTCCTGGGGGTATTTGTATACAGCGCTACTGGATTGATTCACGTTTTAATCGTAATTGCAATCATTGCATTGCTGTTGGGAATTATCCGGAGAGCTTGAGCTCATTTAATGATTTGTTGATTCAGCGATTTGTTGACATGCATGATTTTATTAACGATCATTGAATCTGGCTCGATGATGAAATCTCAGCAACGTCAACTACCTGCTTCTTCACCTTATTAATTCTGACCATCACTTTGTGCTCCTTCTCATCATCGAGTAGCGGAATGCTTCTTTCGGGTTGAGTAACGTCATCGACTTTTATTGATTCATCGTCCGTGGTTAAGGTCACTTCGATGTGGTAGGTGGTAGTTTTGTGTCGGTAATCTATCTCAAATGATTTCCAATGATCGGGCACGCATGGAGTTAACGTTAAGATGGTCCCTTCCCGTTTTAATCCGAGAAATGATTCAACTATGAGCTGGTACATCCATCCAGCTGAGCCCGTATACCATGTCCATCCACCCCGACCTACATGCGGAGACACTCCATATACATCGGCGGCCATTACATAAGGTTCTGTTTTATAAATAGCAATCTCCGCTGCTGTCTTTCCGTGGTTGATAGGATTCACCATCTGAAGTAAATCCCAGGTGCGCTCCTGATTGCCCATCTTTGCTACAGCCATTATCATCCATATTGCAGCGTGCGAATATTGTCCGCCATTTTCTCTCACACCTGGCAAATAGCCTTTAATATATCCTGGATCTTTTTCAGAATGATCGAAAGGTGGTTCGAGCAATCGAAGTAATGAATTAGTCCTGTCTACTAAATATTTGTCTACCGATTCCATCGCTTGATAAGCGCGTTCGGGTGATCCTGCTTCTGAAAGTACGGCCCAGCTTTGTGAGATGGAATCAATTCTACATTCGATGTTACGCGACGAGCCCAAAGGAGTTCCATCATCAAAGTAAGCACGGCGGTACCACTCACCATCCCAGGCGTTATCAATGCTGGTCTTTAAAAGTAATGAAGCCTCCGTACAGGTTTGAACAAATGCTTCGTCATTCATCTTAGTGGCAACGGGTTTAAACCTTCTTAGCACATCAAAGAGGAAAAAGGCAAGCCATACACTTTCTCCCTGGCCTTTTATTCCCACGTTGTTCATTCCATCATTCCAGTCTCCTGATCCCATAAATGGTAACCCGTGTGATCCAAAGCGAATGGAATGAATAATGGCGCGTTTACAATGATCGTACAACGTTGTCCTTTGATCTGTCGCAATGGGAAGATCGTAATTTGATTCCTGATCTGCATTCAGCTCGCGACCCTCAAGAAAAGGAACGAGCTCAGTCAGGATTTCATAGTCGTGTGTATGCAATACATATCGCGATGTTGTAAACGCGATCCATAACATATCGTCCGAGCATCGGGTTCTTACACCTCTCCCTTGAGGTGGATGCCACCAGTGTTGAACATCACCTTCTTTAAACTGCCTTGATGCCGATAATAAAATCTGTTCACGCGCAAGGTTTGGAGCTGAGTCCATTACTGCAAGAACGTCTTGTAACTGATCTCTGAATCCGAACGCTCCGCCGGATTGATAAAATCCACTTCGTCCCCATAGTCGACAGGAAATTACCTGATATTGAAGCCATCCGTTTGCAAGAATATTAATAGATGGATCCGGAGTCCTGATTTTTGTCTGACTTAACATAGAACGCCAGAACTCTTTCACTTTTAATAATGAATTGGCTGCAGCATCTTTTCCATTGAAGCGACTTATTAACTGGTGAACATCCTGAAGATATTTTCCAGAGCCCATCCTGAAAATGATTTCGCGCTCCTGACCATGGTTCAATACAAATGGAACTTGAATGGCGGAACATGGATCAAGACCTGCTCCTTGATTACCTGAAAGGCGCAAACGTTTCATTGCTTCAGGATCTTCGAGCGTTCCATTTCGCCCCACGAATTCATGGCGATCGGTTGTGAAATTGAATTTTGCACCGTTGGCATCAAAGAATGCCACTCTGTTTGGAAACTCTGTATTGTATTGATTTCGCGTCAGGATAGTTCCCAGCTCTGCATCAAACTCGCTAACGACATGCATTACAGTATTAGGTCGCAGAGCACCCATTACCCATTCAACATAACCCGTTGCACTAAGAGATCGTGTTCTTCCGGAAAGATTACGGACTTTAATAGAAGTAAATTTTATTTGTGCTTCGCTGTCAACATATATGCAGGTCTCCGTCGCGATACCATCTTCCTTTGTTTCAAATATTGTATATCCAAATCCATGACGTGTTACATAAATAGAAGTGCCGCGTACTGGGAATGGCATGGGTGACCAGACGTCCCCACGTTCTTCATCACGTAAATAGAACGCCTCACCCCCATTATTGGAAATGGGGTCATTGTTCCAGGGAGTAAGACGGAATTCGTGAGCATTTTCAGCCCAGGTATAAACTGATCCACTTTCAGAAACAATAGTTCCAAAATTAGGATTTGCAATGACATTAATCCATGGGAGGGGTGTGGTCCTTTTTACACTAGTTGAAATTATATACTCATCGCCCGCGGAAGAAAAGCCACCCAATCCATTATCAAATAATTTCTCGTGATGCTTAATAAGATTCTCGTGACTGATTTCAAATTTTTTGACTGGTATTAAATAAGGAATGTTAGGTGCAAAAGGTTGTCTTCTGTTTATATGATCGAGTAGTGTTCCGTTTTTATCCGAAATGATTACCCGTGCTACCGTTTGAAGCAAGACCCTGTCTTCAGTTGAAATCTGATCGGATAGCCTTACTACTATATTTCCCTGACGTCCTGTGGGATTAACTCCGATGCCGGCAGCAATAAGGCTCTGGACCTGTTCCTGTAAAACCTGACGATACCCACTATGATCTTCATTTATAATCACAAGATCAATCACCAGGCCTTTGAATATCCAGTAAGCACGGGCTTGCATAAGTTGCTTTATCAATGTGATGTTCGTCGAATCTGATACCTGCAACAGGACAATAGGTATGTCACCGGAAATGGAATGACTCCACAAGGCTGATTGACCTTTCGAATTTTTTATAAGAATGTCCCTGGTAGCCCGGAGAGACGAATTTGTGTAAAGTATGGAGCTTGCCAGTCGGCTGAAAAGCTGCGCGTCAGCTTCTGATGCATTTATCTGTCGTAAAACAACCTGGCTGTGCGTCCATGTCAATTCAAATGCGCGGTTTCTGAAACTTCGGTCCTGATATTTATCAACCAAATTCTGGCAGCCCATTCGTGTTTCTGCGATACCTGTAACACTATCTACTATTGTTGTACCCTCTGCCGCCAGCGTAATCCGATATTGAATCGAAATAATTGGATCGAGTACGGGTCCTTGAGTATTGGAAAGAGGCTCCGGCTGATTCATCACCTGAGGACTTACAATACTGTTTCCTCTGCCGATAAATTTAAATCGATCCGTTTCATATGATATTTTGTCTGTCTTTGCTCCGTTGACTTTCATCAAATGAAACATCCATGGCGGAACTTCTTCGTTTGAGCGCGGACGTCTTGTGCATATAATAGCCTGTTGATTGGAATTGATTTCTGTTTGCACGAAAAGACTACTGAAGGCCGGGTGTGCATCATCGGCGGCTGGCAATGCGATTACAACTTCTCCATAGCTTGTAATCTCAATTTTGCGCGACGATCGTGAGTGGTTTGTAATATGAATGCGTCGTATTTCTACATTGTCTTCCGGAGAGACGATGATTTCAGTATGGAGTTCAATTCCATTATCTGTTCTTCTGAACTCAACCCGACCTTGTGAAAAAATGGCTTCATAGGAAGAAGCTTCTTTCAAAGTAGGTTGATAGGTATTGGACCAGAATTGACCATTTTCAAGATCACGGATATAAGAAAATGATCCCCAGTTATCGCGGGTGGCATCTTCACGCCAGCGTGTAATCGCCATGTCGTTGTAGCGACTATAGCCACCTCCTGCATTGGTGACCATCACGTGATACTTGCCATTTGAAAGAAGTTGTATTTCGGGATGCGGGGAGTTGGGTGATTTAATCACGCGCATCTCTCCACTGGTTGAAGAATGAATTACTTCTTCAGAATCTTTTGGCAAGGAATAGAAACCAATAGCTTTAGGAACCCGCTCCTGTAATAACAACAGTGCTGTTTGAAGAGCAGAATCCGCTTCAAACCTTTTTTGCATTGGTTGATGATAGAGCAAATGATCCAACGCAAGAAATCCCATGCCCTGGTGGTGAGCCATAAACGATTGGATCAATGCGGGTACTTTGGATCGATTTAACCTTGAAGGAGAGTAGTCGATTGATTCGAAGAAACCATACCTGCCTTCATATCCTTTGCCCTCCAGCCTTTTTAGATTTTTAACTGCAGCAGCAGGATCAATCATGAGTGCCAAGACCGTTGCATATGGTGCGATTACCAGATCAAGACCAAGTCCACGTTTAAAACCTAAATCAGGAACGCCGAAAGCCCGGTATTGATATGTGAGGTTGGCGTCAACTGTATTGTAACACGATTCAGAAATACCCCATGGGACTCCCTGTTGCTTACCATATTCAATTTGTTTTTTTACACATCCTCTGCTTGTCTGATCTAAAAGCGTATGCTCGTATACAGGCATAACTAGATTTGGCATGAGGTATTCGAACATTGAACCGCTCCACGATAGGAGTACAGGTGTGCTATCTGTTTCGGCAAGACGGCGACCAAGGGCAAACCAACTTTCCTGTGGAATTTTTCCCTGTGCGATAGCGACAAACAGGCCTAACCTTGCTTCGGACGCGAGCAAGTCATAGTAACTTGCGTCAAGACGATGATCATCAACATTGTAACCGATTGACAATAAATGCTGTGATTTATCATATAGGAAATCATATTCCATGTTTACGAAATCATCGCATTGAGCTGCTAATTGCCGGATCTCATTAATTTTTTCGTTCGCTGACAGGTTAGCCTGATGCAATGATTTTTTAAAATCAGCAAGCCACAGGGATTCCTCGGTCGATTTTTCCATATTATCAAATGATGGAAGTTTATTATTTACTTCATGCTCAGGCTGAGCGAGTTCGTAAAGCGTAGGTATACCATGGAATAATTCCAGCACTTTGAATTTTGCGGGTCTTGATTCGTATTGAAATACGGGTGTCATTAAATTTATTTCTTCCTGCCACCCCTGAAGTTGAAGTTGGAGAGACGTAATCCATTCTATTACATCATCGTTTGGTTCAATAGCAGCATTAAGAATAAACTTTTTCAGGTTATCTGAAATACTATCAAGCCCGGATTTCACATCCCGCAACGAAACAGAAGATGAAAAATCCAACCCTTCACAACTCTTTTGGAATTCGATAAGGTCATTTTGGTGTGCTGGCGGAACATGCTGATAAAGTACAATCAACGTATCGTAAATTCCTTTCCAGAGATTATTGGTTATTATTTTTCGATTAGGGAGTTCCAGAAGTCCCTGGCGGAGAGTGATAAGATGCCCGGCAAGATTTCCACTGTCGACAGATGAAATGTAGCGCGGGTTTAATGCGACTAAAGATTGTGTATCATACCAATTAAAGAAATGTCCTTCGTGCCGCTCAAGCTTCTTTAATGTTTGAAATGTATTCGAAGTACGCTCTAAGAGTTGTGATGAGGTGACATAACCGAAATCATAGGCCGCGAGATTGGACAACAGTGAAAGCCCAATATTAGTAGGGGAAGTTCTGTGAGCGATCTTAACGATAGGGTACTGTTGAAGATTGTCAGGAGGCAGCCAGTTCTCTGCACTGGAGACATGTGCTTCAAAGAATGCCCATGTTTTTCTCGCAATCTCCCTTAGATAAATTTTCTGATCGGAAGTTATCGTAGTCTTGTACGCTTTAATTGGAAGACTTATCCAATATGCAATGGCAGGCGAGATCAGCCATAGCAATAAAAACGGTGCTGCCAGTAGAAGTGAAGATGGAAAATAATTACGTAACAGATAAAACATACCAACAGAAAGCGCTGGGGCAGCCAGCATTTTCAAACTTATGGTAAGAAGATTTTCTTTTTGCTTTTGCAGAAAACCAGAAGGGCTCCACTCAAGCATATTCCTGTGAGTAATAAACATTCGCCACAGCGTCCTCAGGATTGCGTCTATGCTAATGAATGCTTCATATGGCAGACATACAATCTGAAACAAAGCCTGTATCATATTGCGGGCCGTATTCTCAAAAACATTTTCTACGTGGCGCGAGAAATAAATTTCCTTTGGTTTTTGAGTTAAATTCCAGCCAGACATACTCAAAGAAGGAACGATAAAGGCTCCTAAGACGGCGATTGTCCAGAATAATGGTGACAGAAGAATTGTCCAACCCAACACCAGCGTCAGCAAGAGTGCAATGGGTATGAGACTGCGGCGAAGGTTATCGACAATTTTCCATCGTGATAAGGCGCTGATAGGATTGAATGTCAATTTGCCTTTCGCGTTCGGCACCCATGGTAAGAACCAATTTCCTATTTGCCAGTCGCCGCGTATCCATCGGTGCCTGCGACTGATATCCATGCTGTAACGCGATGGATATTCCTCATAGAACTGTACATCACTTGCGAATCCGCTTCGAACATAACTGCCTTCCAGCAAATCATGACTGAGTATTCTATTTTCAGGAAAGCGATTACTTAATACTTTTTCAAACGTATCAACTTCATAAATACCTTTCCCGATAAATGAACCTTCACTGAAAACATCCTGATATATATCTGATGTCACCCGTGTGTACGGATCGATCCCCGAATCATTTTCATGAAGCCTGGTATACCTCGATAAAGCGGCCCCATGAACGCTAATAGCTATCCGCGGTTGAATAATACCATAACCCTTAACTACTCTTTTTTTCTTGTCGTCATAG
>JANYDR010000575.1 GCA_025363495.1 Cyclobacteriaceae bacterium
TCATTTACAGAATTAAAGCCCAATGCGTGAATGGCGCTTTCATTCAATATGACAGTATTCCAATTTTCGTCATCACCGCTCTCTACTGAATAACTTCTTCCTGCGAGAAGTTTTAAATTATAGAAAGGAATAAAATCATAATCAACAAACAGGACCTTATATCGGGTAGAGTTGTCAGGATCACTGATGGCTCTCTTAAGCCGATTGACAAAATACTCCTCAACCTCCATCCCAGGTATGGCAGAAGAACTTGTGACACTCTTAATCATGTGACTCCCGAGTAACTTATTCTCCAGGGCTTTATAACCGTTATAGCTAACAGAATCATAATCATCCTCGTTCGAATAAACAGTTGGGTTAGTAACAGAGATAATCCGATCTAAATCAATTTTCTTATTGGTAAGACGCATGTAATCAAGCTGACTGTAGATCACGAGCAAAAAAGCAAGGAGAACAAATGAAGACGTGAACTGGACGAGGACTAATGATTTGCGGCGGCGTGAATTACTCTTTACACTACCAACGCCACCTTTTAAGTAAGTCACTGGATTAAGTTTTAACATGACGAATGCCGGATATATCCCCACTATAGTCGACCCTGCCAAAAACAAACCCAACGCACTCAACCAAATCGTTGGTCTCAGCAATTGAAAGCTATTAATCGGTGCTCCCGTCAGATAACCGAAACGAGGAAGTATGACCTGCATTAATATGACTGCCACTCCGACTGCTAACATAGTAACACAGAAATATTCTATCAGAAATTGCAAGGCCAGATCAGTTTTGCCTGAACCTATTATACGCCGGATCCCAACTTCCTTTGCTCTGACAATAAATCTTGCCGTTTCAATATTTACATAATTTATCCACGCCAGCAGCAGTATTATCAATCCAACACCGCCCAAAATATAAATAAGCGTTTCACTTCCATTTATTTCTAGCTCATCATTCAAATCAGAATTGAGATGAATAGAGGAGATCGGCTGAAGAAAAGCCCTGATGTTTCCGATCGAAAAGTTATCTTTTCCAAGATTTTCCAGAAGCCTGTTAAGTCTGCTATTAAATAACTTCGGGTCTGTCCCAGGTTTTAATGCCAGGTAGGTATATAGCTTGGGGCTCGTCCAATAATTTGAGACAGTCACTTCATCTTCATTTATCCGCGTAATAAAATTCAGGTGGAAGTGAGAATTCTCAGGGACATCCTTCATGATCCCGGTTATAACAAAATCAGAAATGGTAGAGTAAAAAGACTTGTTCTCAATCTTCTTTCCAATGGGATCGACTTCGCCAAAAATCTTCCGGGCCAATTTCTCGGATATGACCAGGTTATGCCGATCATTCAAAACAGAAAAAGGATCTCCTTTCAGAAGCAAGGAAGGAAACACGTTGAAAAAATTTGAATCCGTTTGATAAAAAGATCCTGATTCAAAAAATAATTTGCCTTCAAAACGGAAAAGAAAACTCGCGGTGGTGGCCGTTCTGTCAAAACCGGTGCTGGCGATAACTTCTGAGAAATTTTCTTTTATCAGACTTGGGATGCCGATGAAATTCCTGGCAGATGCATTTTTAAGTTCACCATTTTCAAACTGTTCATACGCAACTCGGTAAATATCGTTCTCATGCCATTGGTCGTAACTCATTTCAAAACTTACATATTGTATGATCAGGAGAAAGGCGGTGATACCAACCGATAAACCCAATACATTAATAACAGAGATTACCTTGCTTTTCATTAAATGCCGGTATGCAATCACAAAATAATTTCGAAGCATATAGAACTGGTTAAGATTAGTTGAGAACTTATTTCGTAACACAATCCCTGGTCTGAAAAATCGAATTACACTCCATACAAATCGCCTCTTTGCTTTTCCTTTTCCAAGTACCTCAACATCTCTCTGAAGCCTCTGAATCAAATCTCCCTCAATTTCTTTATACAAATATTCCGGGCAGAACCACTTGAGGAACCGCAAGGCAAGGCTGATAATTGTCTGGTTTTCCGGAGGCTTCATCAAACCAATTTTATTTTCATTTCTTTATATTTGATATCTGAATAAGAATTTATGAAAACGATAACATTGGAAGTAAACGAGGATGTTGCTGAAAAACTGCTTGCTATGGACAGCAATAAGCGGTCATTGTTTCTCAAATTCTTTACCGAAAGGGCCGAAAAGGGAAACTGGAAAGACTTATTTATAAAAACTGCAGAGCGGGCGGAGAAACAGGGCTTGAACGAAGAAAAACTCAAAGAATTATTAAAGAAGAAATAAATGCGCGTTGTTGTAGATGCCAACATTGTCATCAGCGCAGCGCTATCCAAATTTTCAGTTCCTTTTCGAGCCCTGGAACTGATTCTTGACAGCCACACCAGTCTTATTTCAGAAAAGACTTTTGAAGAACTAAGGACTGCGGTGTACCAGCCAAAATTTGATTTTTCTTCAGTCGATACCAGACCTGATATACTCGAGACAATTTTGCAATATTCGTTGGTTGTATTTCCCGAAATCAAAGTTAGCGCTTGCCGCGATCCCGATGACGATAAATACCTCGAACTTGCCCTCTCCGGAAAAGCCGATCGCATAATCACTGGCGATCCTGATCTGCTGGTCCTAAACCCATTTGAAAATATTCCCATCATCACCGCTAAAGAATTTTTAGATTCCAGTACTCAGTACAAATAACTCACTCCGATTTTAAACTGTTAACCGGGTTTGCCATCGCGGCTTTCATTGTCTGAAAACCGACGGTCGCAATAGCGATCACAAACAGGGACACTCCCGTAATCACAAATACATCCCAACCTATATCAACACGAACGGCAAAATTTTGCAGTAATTGATCATTCATATTTTAAATTATCAACCGGATTAGTTCCAGCCGCCTTTACTATCTGCACTAATGAAACAAGAGTAACCAGTATTACGATAACCAACAACGGAACAAAATAAAACCACCCGTTCAATTCAATTCGCTGTGGATAATTATTCAACCATGCAGTGGCACAGTAGTAAATGACCGGAATTGAAAGAAACATTGACACAAGAATCAGTCTGAAATAACTTTTTGAAAGCAACGTCACAAGGTTTGAAAGGGTCGCTCCCAGTACTTTACGAATACTGATCTCTTTCAACCTGGCATTGGCTTCAAATAATGTCATGCCCAGGATACCAAGACATGCAATAAAAACGGCTATCCCGGCAAATAAAGAAAAGACCCTGCCGATATGTAATTCAGACTTAAACTGTCTGTCATAAAAATCATCAATGAAAAAATAATCGAATGGCTTTTCAGGAAATAGTTCTTTCCAGCTCTTTTCAATAAAAGCAACCGCTTCTTGCGAATTACTACCTTCATTCAATTTTATCGAATAAAACACTTGTTGGAATTTATTATGATTAAGTGAGATAATGGTAGGATTAATCTCTTTTTTTAGCGCTTCATGATGGTAGTCTTCCACTACTCCAATAATTTTATACTTCTCATAATCATCTTTCCACATAAGAAAATTTACAACCTGCCCTACAGCCTCCTCCGCGGAAGCGAAACCTATAGCACGGGCGGCACTTTCATTTATTATTACGGTTGTCCAGTTTTCCTCATCGCCATCTGCTATCGAATAGTTCCGGCCAGATTTCAGCTTCAATCCATATAACGGAATGAAATTGTAATCCGCAAAAAGCACTTTGAATCTTGTGGGATTATAAGGCTCGCTCATATTCCGTTTCAGTTGATTGATGAATGTGAAGCCGATTTCCGTACCCGGTAGAGCTGAAGATGCTGATACCATTTTAAAAGACGGATTCTCAAGAAGACGGTTAGCAAACCTTTGGTATTCATAATAGTTCATGGTATCTGCTTTAGAAGTATATGCTGTTGGATTTTCAACGGCAATGACTTTAACGAGATCAATTTTCTTGTTTGTCACCATTAAATAATTGAGTTGCTGATAGATCACAAGGAGGAATGCGATGAGGGCAAGGGAAGAAGTAAATTGGATTGTGATCAAAATCCTTTTTACCGTAGTACCTTTCTGAGAGCTCCCAAAATTTCCTTTTAAAGAGGCAACGGGATTGAGCTTTAGAAGAAATAAGGCAGGATATATTCCCACCACAACTGAACCAACAACGAAACAAGCTATCGCCATCAGCCAAATTACAGGTGAAATTAATTTGACCTGGCTGATAGAAATACCCGTCAGATAAGAGAAGTTTGGAAGCAGGAGCTGAAGCATCAGAAGAGCCACTACTGCCGACAATATGTTAATACATAAATATTCTATTAAGAATTGTATTGCCAGGTCGCTTTTATCAGATCCGATAATCCTCCTCACTCCCACTTCCCTGGCCCTCCTCATAAACCGGGCCGTCTCCATATTAAGATAGTTTATCCAGGCCATCATCAGTATCAACAACCCTATGATCGCCAAACCATAAACTATTGCCTTATTTCCATTGGCCTCTAGTTCATCGCGAACATTAGAATCAAGATGTATCGATTCAATTGACTGAAAAAAAACATGAGTGCCTCTGATCTTTGGATTGTCTTTCTCCAACTTGTCCAGGAGACTATTCAACCGCTCTTCAATGGTCTTCGGATTGGTTCCTCTCTTTACTTTGAAGTAGGTATAAAAATCAGGACCATTCCAATAGTTCGGAGGTGCATCCCAACCGGCGTAACGTTGAAGAGATGTAATAAATCCCGCATGAAAGTGTGAGTTCTCGGGAAGGTCTTTGAAAACTCCTGTAATAAGATCAGGCACACCACTGTCGTCGTGCAGGTTATCCAGTTGCTGACCTACAGGATCTGCATCGCCGAATATTTTCTTACCCAATGATTCCGATATGACAATACTATGCCCGTTATTTAAAACAGTTGACGGATTACCTTTTTGCAATAAAGAGGGAAATACTTTGAAGAAAGCTGAGTCTGTTCTGATGTCTCTTCCCTTTTCAAAATAGATTTTACCCTTATAACCAAAAACCAAATTAATATTGGCAGGAATGGGGGACAATCCAGTGAAACTCTCGATCTCCGGGAAATGCTCTTTCATCAGGTTTCTCAAGCCCACGAAATTCTTTGCTGAAGTGTTCTTTAATTCCCCATTCTCAAATTGTTGATAGGCCACGCGATAGACCTCATGGCTTTCATCTGTCAGTTGATCATAGCTCATTTCAAAGCTTACATACTGAATGATCAAAAAGAACGCTGTAATTCCTACTGACAAACCCAACACATTAATGATCGAAAAAACCTTCCCTCTCATTATCTGGCGATATGCCATTACGAAATAAGTCCGGATCATATAAAATTGATTAAACTCAAATGAAAATTTATTTCTTAATAAAATACCAGGTCTGAAAAAACGAAGTGTGTTCCAGATAAATCTTCTCTTCGCATTAAGTTCCCCAACTTCTCTTGCATCTCTTTCAAACCTTTGAATCAGGTCACCTTCGATTTCTTCATACAAATGCGCCGGGCAGAACCATTTAAGGAGTCGTAAGGAAAGGCTAATAATTGTCTGGTTTTCCGGAGTATCCATCAAATCAAATTTATTTTGATTTCGTTATATTTTGTCAGAATAAGAATTTATGAAAACAATAACATTAGATGTAAACGATGAGTTGGCAGAAAGATTCAACAAGATGGGCAAGGTAAAGAGAGAAGCATTGTTGAATATTTTGGTCGACCGCATCACTTCTTCAAAATCCCTTAGCGACGTCCTTGAATACAGCGCTTCGCAAGCGGAGAAACAAGGAATGACGGAAGAAAAGTTAATGGAACTGCTGAAAGATGAGTAAGTGAGGATTGTGTTTGATAGCAACGTAATTATAAGCGCATCGCTCACAAAAAACAGTACATCTTCGAAGGCTGTTATAGTAGCGGAAGACCACCATACCATGGTATTATCAGAATCTCTAATCGAAGAATTTTCACGGACAATTCTAAAAATAAAATTCGATAGGTATTTCAGGCCGTTGGATACCCGAATTGAAATTATCTCAAGGTACTCTAACAGAGCTGAATGGATTATTCCCACGCATAACATTTCAGTTTGCCGGGATCCTAATGACAACAAATTCCTTGATCTAGCGCTCTCGGGAGAAGCCGATTGCATCGTCACCGGCGATCCCGATCTTCTTATTCTGAATCCATTTGAAAACATTCCAATTATCACACCAAGGAAATTTTTAGATTTGACTTCTACTGTCAAATGATTCAGGTGGAACCATTTGAGGAAGAGAAGAGCAGTATCTTGAGTTTTATTTTTACTCATATCGGATGGTCATCACAGGGTTTTTCATTGCTACTCCAATTGTTTGAAAACTGATAGTGATGAACGTTAATGCAGTTACCAAAATGACAGGAATAAAAAATAACCAACTATCCATTGGCATCTTGTACGCATACCTCTCAAGCCATAGTTTAGTCAATTCATAAGCGAACGGAATAGCGATCACGCTCCCAATCGCTGCGAGTCTTATGAAATCGCGGGATAACAAAATCATAAGATTTGATACAGACGCTCCCATCACCTTCCTGATTCCCACTTCCTTTGTCCGGCGATTCACAGTATAAAGCGCCAATCCAAACAGTCCACAAAATGAAATAAGGACAGCCGTTAAGGTAAGAGCCGACACGATCTTTCCAACACGCCTCTCGTCATTATATTGATTATCAAATGCGTCATCCAAAAAATAATACTGAAAAATATTTCCGGTATAGGCTTGCTTCCACTTTTGCTGGATAGCAGAGATGGATTCTGAGATGTTTTTGGTAGAAATCTTTATCGCATAACTCGGATTTCTGTGATTACCCTGCATATAAAGAATTGACTGTAGTTGATTCTGAAATGAACGATAATGATAATTCTTAACTACACCGATCACTTCAAATCTCCTGCTCCCGATAAAGACCAGCTTGCCAATCGCATCATCATAGGAAGAGAAATTGAATTTTTTACTTGCCTCCTCATTGATAAGCAGACTCTTTTTGTCACCTTCAACTTCAGGATTGAAATTTCTTCCCGCTATTAGAGGAATTTCAAAAACATCCAGGAACTCAGTGCCAATACTGATAATACGACTATCATACTTACAATTATCACTCTCCTGACCTAACTTGATATCAGTCCGGTGCCAGTCTATCTCAGATCCTGGAAAACTTGATGCGCTCGTTACTCCCTTTATACCAGGTAATTGAAGAACTTCATTCTTAAATGTCTCATACTTTAGAACTGAAGTCGCATCCGTTAGCAAAGGTTCTTCTATAATCAATGTCTGATCAATTGATATGCCCGGATTTTGATCCTGCATAAAATTAATCTGGCGCTGAATAACAAGCACGGCTGTAATGAGAATAACTGAAACCGACAACTGAACAACAACGATTGTTTTTCGCAGTGAGGAATTGTCCACAAAATCAGAAATTCTTCCCTTCAGCGACTGAAGCGGCTTAAAAGAAGATAGAAACAAAGAAGGGTAAAAACCGGTGCAAAGCGTTCCAACAATTATAAAACAGCCTATAGAAATAATTATAGTCGCGGAATGAAATAACGTAGCCGTCATTGGTTGTGCGAGAAATCCAGTAACCAACGGCCAACTCACAAAAAACAAAATGACCGCCAACACAAAAGAAATGAGATTGAATAAAAATGATTCGATCAGCA
>JANYDR010000397.1 GCA_025363495.1 Cyclobacteriaceae bacterium
TGGGAGCCATAAAAAATATGCAAGGTTTTCCATATAAAACTCCACTTTCTTGCAGATTTTACCAACCCAAAACTCATCTTATTCCCATTAATCTTTATCCGTTCAGCTTTTTAAGGGACGACTAACTAGCAAAAGCAAAACCACTAATGACCAAAACCCCCATTTTCCAATGTTATTTTTTGCTTTAGTGAAAGTGATGTAAATGAATGTACCCGCTAAGAATATAACTGCTTCAACAATCAGCGTGACGGCTACATGATTCCAAAGGCCAAGCCCCACTTTATCGTCACTGAAAGGTGTCAACGGTAAATCCGCCACATGCACAATCAAATCAAGGAACCAATGACTTAAAATACAAATACCAATAACAATGGCACCTCGGACATCTTGTTTAAACAGCCAGTAGATAATGCCTAAAACTGCACCCCATACAATCCCCATGAGCAAACTATGTGTATAAGGATAGTAGACGAATTCCAAAGCATTCATCTTCGTATAGCCGGGCGTCACCGCTACTTTCTCAATATTAAACACGAGCAAGAATGGCCAGAGAATATCAACAAATTGAGTAGCGATAAAAAGTGTTCCCAACGAAACCTTGGGAGCTACCTTTTTAGCGGCTAAGGATAAGCCGAAGTGTCCTATAAACATAGAGTCTTTATTTAGTTCGATACAAAAGTAAATAATAGGGAAGCATGCTCCACTTGACAAAAATCAAGAGCTCATCGAAAGTTGTTTTTTTTATGCTACTAATTGTCTCCGGATTCGTAGGCGAGTCTTTGTCTTTTAATGAGTCCAAGTCTCCTAATTCATTTATTTCTTTTCTCTTGTCCCATATTATTTAAAGGAGCACTCACTTGTTCACGGGCAGAGACTTTGTAAGTAAGTCGTCCTTCGTTTTTTTATTCTCCTAAGTCTTTTCCCTTCCTTATTCACTCTTGTCCACCGTGGAGAAACTTAAAGGCTTGGATTGTCAGCGACCTTTGCGTGCCTTCCTTCGGGCCTTTCCGGTTAAGTGCCGCCGGATGGGGCCTTGAATGCATCGGGAGTTATTTTGTTAGATGGAATTCCACAGATTTTGATTTGCGAGTATTAGATCTGTGGAATCTGAGGGAAATGTATTTATCTTTAACCGAGTCGCTCGATCTGAGCCCCGAGCTTCTTCAATCTTCCCTCAATATCCTGATATCCTCTGTCTATCTGCTCTGCATTAGAAATCTCGCTCTCGCCAGCAGCAGAAAGCGCAGCGATCAACAACGCAACTCCTGCACGTATATCAGGCGATGACATCTTAATACCTCTTAGCTGAAATTTCCTGTCAAGACCTGTCACAGTCGCGCGATGTGGATCGCACAAAATGATCTGCGCACCCATATCAATAAGCTTATCCACAAAGAACAACCTGCTTTCAAACATCTTTTGATGAATGAGCACTGTTCCCTTTGCCTGGGTGGCAACAACTAATACAACACTTATTAAATCCGGTGTAAAGCCCGGCCATGGTGAATCAGATATAGTGAGTATTGATCCATCAATAAAGTTTTCAATTTCGATATGCTCCTGAGCCGGGATGAAAATATCGTCACCCCTGAATTCCATTTTTATTCCAAGCTTGCGGAAGGTGTCAGGAATAATTCCAAGCATATCAATGCGACAATTCTTAATCGTGATCTCAGATTGGGTCATTGCTGCCAATCCAATAAAACTTCCGATCTCGATCATGTCAGGTAGAAGCGTGTGATCGGTCCCCTTCAATGATTTAACGCCTTCAATCGTGAGAAGATTAGAACCGATACCGCTGATCTTCGCACCCATTCTATTGAGCATCGCGCAAAGCTGCTGGAGGTAAGGCTCACATGCCGCATAGTAAATAGTCGTCGTGCCTTTTGCCAGTACCGCCGCCATTACAATGTTGGCTGTTCCGGTTACAGACGCTTCATCCAGCAGCATATAACTCCCTTTCAATTCAGACGCGTCAATATGAAATAGACTTCCTTCTGAATCGAAGTTGAACTTTGCACCGAGATTTTGAAAACCTATAAAGTGTGTATCCAATCTTCGTCTTCCGATCTTGTCACCACCCGGCTTTGGTATGCTTGCTTTACCATAACGAGCAAGGATCGGTCCAAGCAACATAACAGAACCTCTTAACGCTGATGCTTTCTTGCGATAGGAATCAGTCTCAAGATGCTTGATGTCAATGGTGGAAGCAGTGAAACGATAACTCTCTTTGCCAAGTCGTTCAACCTTGCAACCTAGATCGCCAACCAACTCAATAAGTTTATTAACATCCACGATGTCCGGGATGTTGTGAACGGTTACTGGTTCAGAAGTAAGAAGAACGGCACAGAGAATTTGAAGGGCCTCGTTCTTGGCGCCTTGAGGAGTGATCTCGCCGCTCAGGCGTTGTCCACCCTTGATCCGAAAAGAACTCATTGGTCTCTTCTGCGATGGGGATTAAAACGCTTATTGAAAGGGCGACCACCGCCGCCGCCTCCGCCACCACCTTCGCGGCGTTGGTTGTTTGAATGTCCGCCGCCACCACCTTTACCTTGTTGAGGTCGAGGAGTTTTGCGCTCGCGATAAAGTTTTTCGAAAAGATTGTCTTCACGCACCTTATCAAGATTCATACTTAGTTTTCCACCCGACATTAATTGAATGTCTTTCAGGATCACTGAGTCATCAAGAATTTCTTTGTTCCAGTTTCCGTAGAAGGTCTTCATCAGTTTACCGAGGTAGATGACGGCATCTTCACGGTCTTTTGGATCTTCTTTTTTCAAAGCCTCTTTTATAAGACGTTCGATATTCTTACCGTAATGCTTAAAGCGAACTTCACTTTGAGGATAGGGAACTGTCATTGGCCTCTTTGAAAGAATATCTTTCTCAGGTAGATTGAATGGATTGTTTACATCCAGGTCGAAGTCAGCAATAATGAACAAATCATCCCAAAGGCGCTGTGGGTTTTCTACCGACTCACGCACTGTTGGATTGAGTTGCTTGATCAATTCGATCAGTGTATAGGATAGTTCGGTCCGCTTTGCCTTGTCATCGATAGTTCGGATGTAGGCTACCAATTTCTGAACGTTGCGTCCGTATTCCTTGAGAATAATAAGAGGACGTTGAGAGTTGTATTCTGGTTGAGTCATTGGTTAAAATCTAGTTGACAGTTGACAAATAATTAAGTTGACAAAGCTTTCGATGTTGAGACACATTGTCAACTGTTGATTTGTTAATTGTCAATTGTGGTGAAATCTTTAATTTTGGTGAACCTGCAAACACAGGCGATCAATTCTCATGGATCCTAAGCTTGGCAAAACTAAGCAATAAGGTCTTCTCCCCAAAATCAACAAAATTGATCTTAGCCTTACGATCGGCGCCCGTTTCGTCCATTTTGACAACCTGCCCGAAGCCAAACTTTGGATGCTCCACTTTCATGCCTTCTTTTAGCCCTGCTGTGTCGCTGGGGGCAAAATCAGACGTTGGTTTGTAGGCGGTAGCTTTTGGTACTGACTTTGAGCTAATGGTCTTCTTTATCCCCGCAACGAAGCTTCTGGCATATCCGCCGTTGGAGGGTACTGATTCAGCACCCGAATATTTAGCGCTGACCTTGACAAAGCTCTTGTCTACATCGTCCAGGAAACGACTTGGCTCACAGTTCTTCAATCGGCCAAACCGATACCGGGTGAGTGCGTATGAAAGGAATAGTCTCTTCTTCGCGCGCGTGATGGCAACATAAAACAGACGTCGCTCTTCTTCAAGTTCGGCGCGACTGCTCAACATCATTTGTGACGGGAATAAGTCTTCTTCAAGTCCTGCGATGTATACGTAGCTGAACTCAAGACCCTTGGCCATGTGGATAGTCATTAACGTAACTTTCTCTGGATCTTTGTCCTTATCTTCATCCTGACCTGTAACCAAAGAAACTTCTTGTAAGAATGCCCCCAGTCCTTTGTCTTCCCGTTCAGGATCGTCTGTAAATTCCTTGATGGCATTCAATAATTCCTGGATGTTCTCGTAGCGGCTAAGCCCTTCTACGGTTTTATCTGCATATAGCTCGCGTAATAATCCCGAACTCTTGGCAATTTCAGAAGCAGCTTCGTAAGCATCTTTGCGTTGGATCTCAACTTCAAAGCGCTTGATCATCGATACAAAATCATCGATCTGGCCTACGGCCCGTCCCCCCAGAAAAGAGGTTGCATTTTGCAACACTTCCCAAATGGACATTGTATGATCATTGGCAGCGACAACAATCTTATCGACAGTTGAATCACCAATACCGCGTTTTGGTAAGTTGATGATCCTCCTGAAAGAGGCTTCATCCTGTTGATTGATAGAGAAGCGCAGATAGGCGAGGAGATCCTTGATTTCTTTTCGCTGATAGAATGACAACCCACCAACTACTTTGTATTTGATGTTCATTCTTCGCAATGCTTCTTCTATCGCACGGCTCTGGCTGTTCGTCCGGTAAAGAATTACGAAGTCGCTGAACTTTACCTGGTGCTGCATCTTCTCTTCGAAAATGGAAGAAGCAATGAGCTTACCTTCTTCATTATCAGAAACAGCCTTGATCAATTCAATCAAGTTGCCATCTTCATTTGCAGTCCAGACATCTTTCGGTATCTGTGCCTTGTTCTTTGCAATAACCGAATTGGCTGCTTTAACAATCGTATTGGTAGAGCGGTAATTTTGTTCAAGCTTGATAATGCGCAGGTCGGGATAATCTTTTTCAAAGTTGAGAATGTTGCTGATATCGGCTCCGCGGAAAGCGTAAATACTTTGAGCATCATCACCTACAACACAGATGTTTTGACGTACTGCTGCCAGCTTTCTGATGATGAAATATTGACACAGATTAGTATCCTGAAACTCATCAACCAGCAGGTAATGTATTCGTTGCTGCCACTTATTTAAAACATCCAGGTGCTCTTTAAAGAGCTTGTCAGTATTGAAAAGCAAGTCGTCAAAATCCATTGCTCCGGACCGGAAACAACGAAGTGAATAATTTTTATAAATATTCCCTATTTCGGGACGAAGGTTTGCGGCATCGTCACCCATCAATAAGGCATTTGACAAATACTCTTGCCAGGAGACGAGCCGGTTCTTTGCTGCCGAAATACGATTGTAAATAATGTTTGCTTTATATTGAGTTTCGTCCAATCCCATTTCCTTAACGATTTGTTTCAGGAGGGATTTTGAATCGTCCGTATCGTAAATCGTGAAACTATTGGGGTAACCCAAATGATGTGCCTCTGAACGCAGTATTCGGGCGAATACGGAGTGAAATGTGCCCATCCACAAATTGCGGGCGTCATGGCCCACAACCTGTTCAATGCGATCACGCATTTCACGCGAAGCTTTGTTCGTGAACGTCAGGGCCATGATACTGAAAGCATCGACGCCTTTGCTTTTCATTAAGTGAGCTATCCGGTAGGTAAGGACCCGTGTTTTCCCTGATCCAGCCCCCGCAATAAGCATACACGGCCCTTCTGTATTGATGACACCCTCGAGTTGGGGAGGGTTTAGGTTTTCAAGATAATCCATTCAAAAATTCTCAGTGCAAGTTAATACGGAAGTCATTGATTTTGATGTTTGCGTGATAATTTTGGTGCAAATGTCATGTTAACCTGATGAAGCCCACTTTTCTAAACACTGAGAAAAAAGAATCGTTCAAGACGTGGAGGTTTCGAACGCTTATGAACTGGTATCCAATGTATTTTGGAACAGGTGGAAAGATTTTATTCTGGGCAGGCGATTCTTCCGAAGTCCATTTGCGACTTAAGCTTAGCTTGTGGACGTATAATGCGGTGGGTACTATTTTCGGAGGTAGTCTTTTTTCTGCAGCCGATCCTTTTTATATGCTGATGTTGATGAGGGCCCTTGGACCAGCTTATGTCGTGTGGGACAAAACAGCGCACATTCGTTTTAAGAAGCCTGCCAAAGGGAAATTGTATGCCCTTCTTATTATCACTCCGGATGATTTACAAAACATCAAACATCAGGTAAAAGAGTTTGGCCATGCGGCAAAGACATTTTCCATTCAATGGATGGATAAAGATCAGGTGGTCCATGCTGAGATTGAACGACAGGTCTATATAGCCGATAAAGAGTTTTATCAAAAGAAAAAAGGCCACACGCAGACTGCTAAGTTTTAAGCTAGTATCTTCAACCCATGATTAAAGTAGGAGAGGTCCTCGTTTCAGATGATATTAAATCGGTGGAGTTTGTCTGCCATTTGGAAAAGTGCAAGGGTGCGTGCTGTGTAGAAGGTGACCTCGGTGCACCGTTAGAGGAAGATGAGTTGCCAA
This sequence comes from Cyclobacteriaceae bacterium, assembly GCA_025363495.1. Lineage (GTDB taxonomy): Bacteria > Bacteroidota > Bacteroidia > Cytophagales > Cyclobacteriaceae > ELB16-189. The sequence continues at coordinate 6,306 of JANYDR010000397.1, forward strand.
CGATGCATAAAATTCAAAAAGCCATTGCA
>JANYDR010000398.1 GCA_025363495.1 Cyclobacteriaceae bacterium
GGTTTTATACATTGGTCGATCGTCAGGGAAATGTAAAGGGTGATTCCTCAAAGACCGCCTACGGCAATGCTTTTGGTATTTATGCACTATCAGCTTATTATGAATCGTCAAACGATCCGGAGGCACTCGAATTTGTGAAGAAGGCGTTTATGTGGCTTGAAAAAAACAGCCATGACCCAATTGGCAAAGGCTATTTCCAGCATTTGAAACGCAATGGTACTCCGGTGCAACGACCATCGGATACACCTTCAACATCGGATTTAGGTTATAAAGATCAAAACAGCTCCATTCATCTGTTAGAGGCGTTGGCTGAATTGTACCACGCATGGCCGGATCCACTGGTTAGGGAACGATTGAATGAAATGCTTTTATTGATACGTGATACAATCGTTACGCCTAAAGGATACCTCACGTTATTCTTAAAACCAGACTGGACTCCAATAACTTTTGTTGACTCCTCGAGGGATGTTATTATAAAACATCATTCGTTGGATCATGTATCTTTTGGTCATGATATTGAAACTGCTTACTTATTGTTGGAGGCCTCCCATGTCCTTGGATTAAAGGATGATTCCGTTACGGCAAAAATTTCCAAAAGAATGGTTGATCACTCTATTAGAAATGGTTGGGATAACAGCGTTGGAGGATTCTATGACGAAGGATATTATTTCAGGGGAGATACTTCAATAACTATTACACATGATACAAAAAACTGGTGGGCACAAGCTGAAGCGTTAAACTCACTGTTACTGATGGCGGACCTTTATCCCCATGATCCGATGAACTACTATTCCAAATTTGAAGTGCAATGGAAATATATAGATACCTATCTCATTGATCATGAAAATGGGGATTGGTATGCCGGGGGTCTGGATAAGCAGCCAGAGATGAAGACCGCATTAAAAGGGCACATTTGGAAAGCTATCTATCACCATTATCGCTCACTGACTAATTGTATTGATATGCTGAGAGGAAAGTCTGAATTGACTAGTTCGCATCCCTAGTTTCGTTTTTGCGATTCCATCTTCGGAATGGTACTCCGACCCAAAGTTGCAATGTTGAATTTTTAGCCTGGACTCCGTCTTGTTTTACAACATACATAAGTCCGTAGTAATACATCAATCCTACACTCAGCCTCCTCCTATAAGCAATGGAGGCAGTCACCCCGGCATCATATTTATGTAATAATGCCTTATTATCCACTAATAATAAACTATTTCCAGTTGTCGATTTGTACTGATCGTTGCCGAAATTGTAGACCATGAATTGCGGCCCCAGTCCTAAAATAAAAGAAGGAGAGAAATGATAGCTAACGGGAGCATTCACAGTAAAATAAAATACAGATCTTTTAACGCTTGTTGTGTCGAAGTTGCTTTTGGAGTATGTTGAAGGTAGCGCGACGTTGAGTCCCGAGGCTCCAATCGAGTTTATGAAATATATCCGGGGGTCAATTGACAAACGGTCGTTTAGCATAAATCTTGAGTAGAGGCCAACACAATAGCCTAAATCTGCTTTATTACCAGTGAGTCCAGTATACCATGAAAAATTGTCGCCAATGAAAACACCAAGCTCTGATTTAGGAGGAACTGTTTGTGCAAAGCAGTTTCCAATAGCCAGGATTCCCCATAGTAGTTTCATTTGAAATCTCATCAGATTTTCATTTATAGATGATTTAGAACTTCATTTATATTTCCCAGCTGACGAAAATTTGGATGATCAACGTTCTTCTCCACTTTTTCATGTCCCCACGTTACATGATAAGGAATATGGAAAGCGTGACCACCGATAGCCAGGACAGGAAGTATGTCTGATTTTATAGAATTCCCAATCATCATAAATTCAGCAGGGGCTATGTCCAGGTGCTTAATTAATTTGAGATAGTCATGTTCAGCTTTTTCTGACATAATTTCGGTATGATGAAAATAATCTATTAACCCTGACTTTTTCAGCTTTCTTTCTTGATCAAGCAGATCGCCTTTCGTAGCGACAACCAGCCTGTAGCGCTCTTTAAGAGTAGAGAGGACTTCCTCTACGCCGTTAAGTTTTTGAATTGGTTTATCAAGAATCTCCTGCCCATATTCAATTATTTTTTCAATCACACTGATTCCGATGGTCCTATCTGAGACCTGGATAGCAGTTTCGATCATGGAAAGCATGAAGGCTTTAATTCCATAGCCGTATAAAGGAATGTTTTTTATTTCAATCTGAAGCAATTCCCGCGCAACGCTATGTTGAGGAAGATATTCCTCCAGTAATTCAAAAAATTTCTTTTCAGTTTCCTGAAAGTAAATTTCATTATCCCATAGTGTATCATCTGCATCGAAGGCAATGACTTTTAGTTTCATAGAAGTGAGATAGAATTGACGTCGAATTTCTTTAAAATTTGTGGCTTTACAATGAAAAATTGGAAATGAAAGGCGCAAATAACGATAATTGCTTTTCTTAAGATTTACTGGTTAATTTAAATGATGAAAAGAATTATCAGTTCTATACTTCTCTACTTGTTGCTCGGCGTATCGCATGCGCAGCAAAAGCAAATCCGTCTGATTGTCCGTGGAGATGATATGGGATATGCTCACTCTGGCAATGAGGCACTTATTAAATCCTATAAAGAGGGTATAGAGACTTCCATTGAAGTAATAGTGCCATCTCCGTGGTTTCCGGAAGCTGTTAAACTATTAAATGAAAATCCAGCAGTCGACGTTGGGATACATCTGGCCATTACAAGCGAATGGGATAATGTAAAGTGGCGACCGCTGACGGAGTGCCCCAGTCTCATGAATCAGGACGGTTATTTCTTTCCGATGGTCACGCCAAATAAAAATTATCCTGGTCAGTCGATTTCCGAGAATCCGTGGAAGATAGAGGATATTGAAAAAGAGTTTCGGGCACAGATTGAAATGGCCTTGAAGAAGATCCCTCGCATTAGTCATATCTCTTCTCATATGAATTGTACTGGTATAAATGAGGATGTAAAGGCAATGACGATCAGGCTTGCAAAGGAGTATAATATCAATATCGATCCCGTCGACTATGGAGTGCAGTATGCTGGGTATTCCGGACCGAATAAAACCTCAGATGATAAGATACAAAGCTTTATTAAAATGCTTGAAAAGCTTGAACCCGGCAGAACATATCTTTTTGTTGATCATCCTGGAATAAATAATGATGAATTGCAGGCAGTGTCACATATTGGCTATGAGCAGGTTGCTATTGACCGACAGGGTGTTACGGATCTTTTTACAAGTGAAAAAGTAAAAGCAGTTCTGAAGCAAAAGCAAATCCAATTGATTGGCTACAAAGATCTTCCATTGCTGAAAAAATGACGTGATTAGAATTATTTTTGTCCCATCCCTTTTTCTACTCAATCCCGATAGATCCCGTGTTCCTGAATCTTGACTCCGAAAGCATTGCTATTATTCTGTCAGTGGCGTTACTGCTGGGAATGGCGAAGACCGGTGTTCATGGCGCCGGTATGCTATCGGTGCCGTTGCTTGCTATTGTTTATGGCGGAAAATCATCCAGCGGACTTATGCTGCCCATGCTCCTGATTGCAGATGTATTTGGAGTTTGGTATTACCATCGTCATGCCTCCTTTAAGCATTTGAAGATTTTGTTTCCATGGGCTGCAATTGGAGTGGTCGCAGGAAGTTGGGCCGGAAATTACATTCCAGAAGAGACATTCCGGATCTTCATGGCTGTTACCATATTTCTCAGCCTGATAGCAATGGTCTGGCTTGAGTTGGGTGGAAAGGAGAAGATTCCTGAAAGCATTTATTTCGGCATAGTAGCAGGGTTCCTGGGAGGGTTTAC
>JANYDR010000653.1 GCA_025363495.1 Cyclobacteriaceae bacterium
AATTAATCTATGTAAGCTTTGTATTTCTGTGATCCTATGTGTTTAAAAATAATTATCCGATGGGTCTTACCTCCAGGTTTATTTCTTTGGATATTCAAAAAACATCAATCTCCCTGTCTTTTCTTTAACTTCTCGCCACGATACTATCTTGAATTCAATCACCAGAACTCCTGCCGTTGGAATATTGTCAATCGTCTCCCCCTGAAGAATATTCACGAAATCGGTAAGACCCGGATTGTGACCTGCAATCATAATTGAATCACATTCATCCGAACTATTTTTTAAGAAAGCCAATAAAGTATTTTCATGAGCGTGATACAATTTCTGATCTGATTTTATTGCAGAAGTTGGAAAGCCGATAATCTCAGATACTATTTTCGCTGTGGTAAAGGCGCGCAATGCCGGGCTTGAATAAAAAACATCAGGAATAAATCCATGCTCTTTTAATCGTTTCCCCATTTCAGGTGCATCTTTTTCTCCTCTTTGATTAAGTGGACGGTCGAAATCATCCAGGTCCGGATTATCCCAGCTCGACTTCGCATGACGCAATAAACAGAGTCTCTTCACCGGTTTAAATTTAATCAAACTGCGTCTATCTTTGCTTCGCCGTAGCCTCATTACGAGATTCTGCTAAAACGTAAGGCCAGCGAAGGCGATTGATTTATGGAAGAAAGACCTTTACGAAAAGAAATCAAGTACACTCTATTATACTGGTTTGTAAGATTTTTAATTTTTTTATCCGGAGTACTTCCTCGTCCTGTTTGGCTTGGCTTCTGTGGATTTTTAGGATGGCTCGGTTATTTATTCTCACCGAAGCCGCGAGCTCTTGCAGTGAAACACCTTGGAATGGCCTTCGGAAAAGAAAAAACCCCTGACGAAATCCGCAAGCTCGCCCGGCAAACATTTATCATGCTCGGAAAAAATGCCGGCGAAATTGTACGTGCATCCCGTGTAAAGACTATTGCCGACATGGATAAATTTGTTGTCGTTCATGGATACGAAAATGCCGAGGCTGCGAGGGATAAAGGCAAAGGGCTCATATTTATTCCGTGTCATTTAGGAGCATTTGAATTAATGGTCACTTTCGTAGCCTTACATGGTTTCAGGCCGATGGTAATTGGTACCGCATTAAAAGATGAACGCCTCAACGAACTCATGGTCAATTATAGAAATGCGCACGGAGCAATTCCTGTCCAAAGAGGCAAGGAGACGTTACGACTTTTTAAAGGATTAAAGCAAGGTGGTTCTACGGCCGTTCTTATCGATCAGGACACGAAGGTTAAGAGCCGTTTTGTAGAGTTTTTCGGAATGGAGGCGGCAACTCCCATTGGTGCTGCTATCCTGGCATTAAAAACAGGAGCCTCGGTACTTCCGGCCTATATTTATCTAGGCGAGGACAATCTCCAGCACATTACCTTCCTTCCAGAGATTCCGCTTGAGGTTACTGGCGACGAAGAAACAGATCTCGTGCGCAACACTCAAAATTATACCCGCTATATTGAAAAAGTCGTGAGGGAACATCCAACGCAATGGGTGTGGATGCACGAGCGCTGGAAAACAAAGCCTGGAGAAGAAGTCAGATAAAATCTTTTATGGAAAGACGATTGAACTTTAACAGTTGATTCATGTTCTTTCTTAATATTATACCCTAATTCTAAAAACACTATGATTCCCGTAAAAGCATACGCCGCCAATACTGCTACAACTCCTCTTGCGCCTTTTGGTTTCGATAGACGTGAGGTCGGACCGAAGGATGTTCTTATTGATATTTTATACTGTGGTGTGTGTCACTCCGACATTCACCAGGCCCGTGACGAATGGGGTGGATCTATATTCCCAATGGTCCCAGGACATGAGATCGTAGGCCGGGTAAGTAAGATTGGTAAGGATGTAAAGCAATTTAATGTCGGAGATCTTGCAGGTGTTGGTTGTTTTGTTGACTCATGCCGTACATGTGTTAATTGCCAGGAAGGACTTGAGCAATACTGTGAAAAAGGAATGGTAGGTACCTATAACGGTCGTGATAAAGAGGGTGCTCCTACCTATGGAGGGTACTCTTCAAAGATCGTTGTCGATGAACAATATACACTACACATTTCTTCCAATTTACAGTTGGAGCGTGTTGGTCCACTGCTGTGCGCGGGTATTACAACCTATTCTCCCATCATGCACTGGAACATTGGCAATGGACATAAAGTTGGTGTATTAGGCTTGGGCGGATTGGGACACATGGCCGTGAAGTTTGCCGTATCCCTGGGATCAGAAGTAACAGTACTCAGTTCATCAAAAAATAAAGAAGCCGATGCAAAGAAGCTGGGCGCTCATCATTTTGCTCATACTGGGAATGAAGCGACAATGAAATCTCTTCGCAGTCATTTTGATTTTATCATTGATACTGTCTCTGCACAACACGATTTAAATCTTTACCTCGGACTTTTAAAAAGAGACGGAACACATATCGTAGTCGGAGTTCCGCCGGCCCCTGAACCGGTACATCACTTTTCATTGATCGGTGGTCGCAAGAAATTGGGAGGTTCATTGATCGGAGGCATAAAAGAAACGCAGGAGATGCTTGATTTCTGTGCCGAACGCAATATCATGTCAGACGTGGAAGTAATTGCCATGAAGGATATTAATGGTGCTTACGAACGAATGCTGAAGAATGATGTGAGATATAGATTTGTGATTGACATGGCAACGCTTTAATAGGCATTGGGAATTACGCATTGGGCATTGGGTCAGCTTCGTAACCGAATCTCCCAATGCCTAAGACCCAATGCCTAATTCCTAATTCCCCGACTCCCTTCTCAAATTAAGCTTGCGCTTATTCGACTTTTCAAACACCGATCCATTACCCTTTATGAGTCGTTTCGCGAAAAGCATAAAGGTTATTCCTGCCGATAATAATGCTCCACCAATTCCAAGAATGGTATAGGAGTGATTGAATAAAAAAATTGCCAGGAAGACAGTACCAACTCCTGACATTATCTTTCCTATCAGGTCTGATTTTTTTGCGGAAAAGCCCCGATCGGCGGTCATCGCCTGATAAAGCAGCGCGTCATCAATCTTTATGATCAGGCTTTTAATTTCTTCATCAGAAATGCCTGACAATTTTAGATCTTCCCGCACATCGGAGAATGATTTGCCCTGTTGGATCCAGGTGACATATTTGTTCAAATCGATATTTTCTGTCCCATTCATTTCTTAAAAATAAAATAAACGGCAAGAATTAGAAAAAAGAATCCAATAACATGATTTAACCTGAACGTCTCCTCCTTAAAGAATACAAGTGAAAAAACAACGAAGACACTGAGCGTGATCACTTCCTGAATGACCTTGAGCTGCATCAGCGAGAATGGTCCGCCATATTCATTTGATCCAATGCGGTTGGCCGGAACCTGTAATATGTACTCAAATAACGCCACTCCCCAGCTTATTAAGATAATGCTTACCAACCCAAGGTTCTGACTCCATGACATCTCTTTAAATTTCAGGTGGCCGTACCATGCGAAGGTCATGAAGGTGTTAGAGCCGATGAGGAGCAGGATGGTGTAGAGTGGTTTCATTAGGAGTTACCGGTTTCCGGTCTCAAGTTTCCGGGAGACCGATGATTTATATGACGTACCTGATTGTCCATAAAAATTCTTGTCATGTGGGAAGACCCCAGGCAACCTGGTAACTGGTATCCGGAAACTATTTAACAAGTTTCTTATACTTAATCCTATGCGGCTGATCATCCCCCAATCTTTTCTTTCTGTTCTCTTCGTACTCACTAAACGTTCCTTCATACCAGAATATTTGTGAGTCTCCTTCAAAGGCAAGGATATGAGTACACACGCGATCTAAAAACCATCTATCGTGAGAAATGATCACGGCGCATCCACCGAAATTTTCCAGTGCCTCTTCCAGTGAGCGAAGTGTATTCACATCAAGATCATTGGTAGGCTCATCCAACAATAAAAGATTACCACCTTGCTTCAATGCAATGGCAAGATGAGCGCGGTTGCGCATACCGCCCGACAACTCTTTTACTTTCTTCTGCTGGTCTGTTCCGCTGAAATTGAACTTACTCACATACGCACGCGAGTTCATTTCTTTACCACCAATGAGAATAAGATCATTGCCGCCTGTGATTGCCTGAAACACGGTATCATCCGGTTTAAGATCGTCGTGCTCCTGATCGACATAAGCGATCTTCACGGTGTCACCTACAGAGAATGTTCCTGCGTCGGGTTTCTCAGAACCTGTGATCATTTTAAATAACGTTGTTTTACCAGCGCCATTCGGACCAATGATTCCAACGATGCCCGCGGGTGGCAGTGAGAATGTCAGGTTCTCATACAACAGCTTATCACCATACGCTTTGGATACTCCTGTAGCTTCGATCACTTTATTTCCAAGCCGTGGTCCGGGCGGTATATATAACTCCAGTTTTTCTTCCTTCTCACGGCCTTCCTGACCCATAAGTTTTTCGTAGGCCGACAAACGCGCTTTTCCTTTCGCTTGTCTTCCTTTTGGATTCATGCGCACCCATTCCAACTCACGCTCCAGTGCTTTCTGACGCTTTGATTCGGTTTTTTCTTCGGCTTTCAAACGCTTTTGTTTCTGATCGAGCCATGAAGAATAATTTCCTTTCCATGGAATTCCTTCTCCACGATCAAGCTCAAGGATCCAGCCCGCAACATTGTCAAGGAAATAACGATCGTGAGTAACAGCGATGATAGTTCCCTTGTATTGACGTAAATGTTCTTCCAGCCATTGCACGGACTCTGCATCAAGGTGGTTGGTAGGCTCATCAAGAAGGAGCACATCTGGTTCCTGCAAAAGCAAACGACAAAGTGCAATTCTTCTCTTCTCACCACCCGACAGATGCTCTACTTTGGCATCCGGAGGAGGGCAGCGAAGAGCATCCATAGCTCGTTCGAGTTTGTGGTCAAGTTCCCAGGCATCAACTGCATCCAGCTTTTCCTGAAGGACACCTTGTTTCTCTATCAGCTTTTCCATCTTATCGGGATTTTCCAATATTTCCGGATCTGCAAATTTCTCATTGATGGCCTCGAATTCTTTCAGCAGGTCTGAGATCTCTTTTACACCTTCTTCTACAATTTCTCTGACGGTTTTTGTTTTGTCAAGTTGTGGCTCCTGTTCAAGTAAGCCCACCGTGAAGCTCAGATCGGATACCACTTCCCCCTGAAACTCTTTATCAATGCCGGCGATAATCCGCAGCAGGGATGATTTTCCTGATCCATTTAATCCCAGCACGCCAATCTTGGCGCCGTAGAAAAAGGAGAGGTAGATGTTTTTAAGTACCTGTTTACTGGGTGGATAAATTTTATTTACACCCGTCATCGAAAAGATGATTTTTTCGTCTGCCATGAAATTTTGTTAGGTAAGCAAATATGGTTCTTTTGACCAAAAAATCCATCATTGGTCTATGCAACCGATGGTAAAAAGAGATTACTTTTTAGCTTTTGAAACTATCGTACAATGACTATTGACAATGGTGTATTTAATTCTATTTTTGCGGAAATTTTAACTGTATGTACTGGACATTGGAATTGGCATCATACCTCGAGGACGCACCCTGGCCGGCCACCAAGGATGAATTAATAGACTTTTCCATCCGTTCGGGCGCACCGCTGGAAGTTGTCGAAAATCTTCAGGAACTGGAGGACGACGGTCAGCCTTACGAGAGCATCGAAGAGATCTGGCCGGATTATCCCACGAAAGAGGATTTCTTCTTCAATGAGGACGAGTATTGATGAGTTTGACTCCTTCAATTAATCGAATAGAAAAATATTAAAAGCTGACGGATGGTCAGCTTTTCTTTTTTAAGAGGGCTTCAGCAATGATCAAATCCTCTGCCGTTGTGATCTTAATATTCTCATAACTTCCTTCAAATAAAGAGATAACATGACCGGAGCGTTCCGCAACGCTTGCGTCATCTGTCAGGCCTGGATCTTCTTTCATTTCATAAGCCTTCTTGATTAGTTGTAAATCAAATGTCTGGAGAATTTGAATGAATCTGAAACAAGAGCGGTCAACAGCTTTGGTAGTGTCTTGAGATCG
>JANYDR010000659.1 GCA_025363495.1 Cyclobacteriaceae bacterium
CCTACTTTGAAAAAGTTGGCCGCTACCTCCTGCCCTGCTCCAATCTCGGCAAATGAGCCGTAAATAGATTTACTCAGGTTTATCTGAAGGGCCTTTTCCTGCGTTGTAATCTTCTTTTGCTCTTCCATAGTCAAGTCTAAAAAATAGGAAAGTTCAAATTTAAGCTTCTTCCAATTATCAATAGTAGAGAGTTGCGAACTTAATTAAGGTCACTCGGCATAACAGCCTTTTGATTATTTTAGTTTAAGGTCTATTTTGCCCAAAACTAAACCTCCTATGTCTGATCGTGGTTCCTTTTCAAGCCGGATGGGCTTTATACTTGCAGCAGCCGGATCGGCGGTTGGCCTGGGTAATATCTGGCGCTTCCCCTATTTAGCGGGAACAAACGGTGGCGCTGGATTTTTATTTATCTACCTGCTTTGTATCGTTTCATTATGTATTCCTGTAATGATCGGTGAAATCGCGATCGGAAGAAATGCTGGAAGTGATGCATACGGATCTTACCAAAAACTAGGCGGCGGAAAATGGGGATACCTTGGCATTTATGGAATTCTTGCCGGGATCATTATCCTCTCTTACTATAATGTCGTGGCAGGCTGGGCCTTCGGATATTTCCTCGAGATCTCTTTTGGGAACCTTCTAAATCATCAGAATTTCGGAGAATTCTTTGGCGAATACGTCAACGCCATTGGACCTATATTTCTATTCTCCCTCGGCTTTATGATCATGACTGCCGTTATCGTCTCACAAGGAATTGCAAAAGGTATAGAAGCCGCAAATAAGATTATGATGCCAGGTCTTTACATCATACTCATCGGGCTTATCATCTACAGCCTTACACTTAACAATGCGATGGACGGAGTTAGATTTTATCTTGTTCCCCAATTAGAGAATATAACTTTAAAGACAATCTTTTACGCGTTATGTCAGGCATTCTTTTCGCTTTCTCTTGGAATGGGATGTCTTGTTACTTACGGTTCCTATGTTACGAAAGATCAAAACATCGTGAAGTCAGCCGCGATCATTTCCGGAGCAGACACTTCAGTAGCATTTTTAGCAGGTCTGCTTGTGTTCCCTCTTGTGTTTTCATTGGGCGCTGAACCAGGTCAGGGACCAAAACTTATTTTTGTTATTCTTACGCAGGCCTTCTCAACCATGGGACCCATTGTTGGAAGAATTGTTGGTGGATCTTTCTTTCTATTGATTTGCTTCGCCGCTTTGACGTCCACCATTTCTCTTTTGGAAGTACCCGCTGCATTTTTCGTTGATACAAGAAAACTTCCAAGAAAAGCAGTGGTGTGGGGACTATCAGGTTTCATTTTTGTTCTTGGACTTCCAAGCATGTTCAGTCAGGGGATAATCCCGTTTCTTAACAAGCTCCCGGTACACAACAGCCCTGACTTCTTATCTTTCATTGCCGATCTGTGCGATATTATGCTAATATCTGGTGGTTGCCTGATGTGCTTCTTCATCCGAAACAGATGGAAAGTGGATAGCTTGAACAAAGAACTTGCCATTGGAAATCCGAGTTACCTCGGCACTGCACTTCAGTCATACATCAATTTCTCAATATCATGGGTGTGCCCGATCATATTGAGCATACTAACCACACTTGTGGTGATTGATAAGTTCTTTGGGTTGGAGTGGTTATTTGGATAATTCGTCGACCGAAGTGCATTTCCCGCAGATTCTACAGATCAAATACTCGCAGACTTTTCGCGGAACTCTTAGATTCTGCTAAACCCTGCTGGTTAAATCTGCAGGAGATGCATTCGACTTTTTTTACAGGTGGGCAGCCTTGCTGCCAATCTGTGAAATCTGTGGGCAAGATTTTTCTACTCCTAATCAATCCAATCCGCCACAAACAAATTTGTATCGTGATTACCACCGTTATTTCTATTCGAGGAAAAGATCAGCTTCTTACCATCCGGTGAGAACATGGCAAATGAATCAAATACCTTATCGTAAGTGATTTGCTCAAGTCCTGTTCCATCTTCGTTTATCATGAACAGGTTGAATTCAAATCCACGGGTTCCTTTATGATTGGAACTGAAGATTATCTTTTTTCCATCGGGATGGTAGAAAGGTGCCCAGTTTGCTTTGCCAAGATTGGTAACTTGTTTTAATCCCGTTCCATCCGCATTGCACACAAAAATTTCCATTGCCGTCGGAGCAACTAATCCCTGTTTGAGATATTCCTGATATTCCTTCTTTGCTTCGTCTGTTTTGAAACGGGAAGCACGAAACACAATCTTCTTTCCATCGGGCGAAAAGAAAGCACCACCGTCATATCCTAATTCATTGGTGATCTGCTTTACATTCTTACCGTCAATGTCCATTACATACAAATCCAGATCTCCATTACGGGTAGACGTAAAGACTATCTTATCTTTCTTTGGTGACACAGTGGCTTCCGCATCATACCCAGGCGTATTGGTAAGTTGTTTTAAGATTTTACCATTCAAATCAGCTACGAAAATATCGTAGGTATCGTAAACAGGCCACAAATATTTTCCACCTGGTTTTCTTTCAGGCTCCACCGGACAATCTTTCCCGCCAAGGTGAGTAGAGGCATATAAAATTGTCTTGTTGCCGGGGAGGAAAAATGCACAGGTTGTTCGCCCCTCTCCTGTACTAATCATTGTCGGCTTTGTGTTTGCCAGATCAACACCTTCCGTTTTTGTGTAGAAAATCTGGTCGCACTTCAGACCCCATTTCTTATTGTTTGATTGAAAGCTTACCATTTTGCCATCAAAGCTCCAGTAGGCTTCGGCATTATCAGCGCCAAATGTCAATTGATGAAGGTCTTTAAAATGTTTTTCCTGTGGATAGCGCAGAGAGTCAAGTGAAGAGTAAGACTCGGTATGTGATGCTCTGAATGAAAGCAACACTGAGCTGACCAATAAAAGTGCTATTGAAATAAATCTCATAATAAATTATTTGTCGCAAGTTATGCAGTGTGAATTTGACGAAATACCTGTTAATGGAGAATTTATGCCGCCTTGGCAGCTTCCTCTTCTTTCAATGCCCTGCGAAGTATCTTACCTACGTTTGTCTTTGGTAATTCATTACGGAATTCAAAGTGCCTGGGAACTTTGTAGTTCGTAAGATTAGCATGACTGAATGCTTTTAATTCCTCTTCGGTCAGGCTCTGGTCTTTTTTAACAATAAATACTTTAATTGCTTCTCCCGATTTCTCATCAGGTACGCCAATGGCGGCAACTTCAAGCACCTTTGGATTAGAGGCCAGTACATTCTCAATTTCATTCGGATAGACATTGAAGCCGGAAACTTTGATCATGTCCTTCTTGCGATCAACAATTTTAAAAAAGCCATCTTCAGACATAATTCCAATGTCCCCCGTACGAAACCATTCACCATGGAAGAACACTCCTTCATTATCTTTTTGCCAGTAGCCGCGCATGACCTGCGGTCCGCGGGCACATATCTCTCCGGTCTGACCTTGCGCCAATTGATTTCCATCGTCATCGAAAATTCCAACTTCAGTACTTGGCATCGGAAGGCCGATCGTACCGCGTTTATGTTTTCCATCCAGCGGATTACAACACAACACAGGGGAAGTCTCACTTAATCCATATCCTTCTACGATAGCCGTACCAGTAACTTCTTCCCACTTATTTGCTACTGCGTCTTGTACCGCCATGGCTCCTGCTATTGCTCCATGCAAATAGGAAAAATCAACTTCCTTAAATTTATCATTATGAAGAAGTCCGTTGAATAATGTATTGACACCAGTAAGAATTGTGAACTTATGCTTCTTAAGTTCTTTGACAAAATCCTTCATATCTCTCGGATTCGTGATCAATATATTCTTTACTCCCGTTGAATACATTAACGCGCAGTTTACTGTAAGTCCGAAGATATGATACAACGGTAAAGGCGTGATCATAATGTTTGCCGGACTTGCCTTGAGATAAGGTTTAAACCAATGTGTAATCATCATGTTATGAGCAATGAGATTACGATGTGAAAGCTGAGCTCCTTTCGCGACACCGGTTGTACCTCCCGTATATTGAAGTACAGCAAGTTCCTCTACATCGATCTTTGGTTTCTCCAGCTCCAAATCTTTTCCCCTCTTTAAAACTTCTTTAAATGTTATTGCATTCGGAATCTTATACGCTGGTACTAATTTTTTTATGTTCTTTACCACGAAGTTCGTGACAGGTCCCATCACCGGTCCAAGCATATCCCCCAATCTGGCAATGATCACATGCTTCGCGGGGATCTTATCCAGTATAGCCTCAAGATTGAATGCAAAGTTTTCAAGAATCAGGATGGCAGAGATACCAGCATCCTTAAATTGATGCTCCATTTCACGCGGTGTGTACAATGGATTTGTATTCACTACAATCAATCCTGCTTTCACAGCTCCAATGAATGCAACTGGAAATTGAAGAACATTAGGCAATTGAATTGCAAAACGATCACCTTTTTTCAGTCCTAATTCTTTTTGAAGATACGCTGCGAACGCCGTTGACAATGAGTCCACTTCGCTGAAAGTCAGTTCGGCACCCATACATTCGAATGCAACACGATCTTTAAATTTCCTGCTGGAGACTTCAAACAGTTCTACATATGATTGATACTCCAGCGGTCCGATTTCATGAGGGATTCCGGCAGGATATTTACTAAACCAGGGAAAGTCTTTTGTCATAACTCACGAAGATCATAAAAAAACCCCGCCCCGACATTATCGGAGCAGGGTTTTTAGCTGTAGAGGAAGGGTTCGAACCTTCACGGGGAAGTTAGCTGCAGGACAGAGAAAAAACTTTAGTGGTCAATCCATTATCCTGCGTTTATCCTTGGCTCCCCACCCCCGAGACAGGAGGGCTTGTCTGCCAATTTCAACACCCTACATTATGTTTGATGGGTCAAATTACGCTAAACACTAGTATCCTATTCAATAGAAGACATTAATATTTACACAATTTTAAATAAATATCGTTATTTGTATCAAATATTTAAAAATATGGCAGCTCCCAAGACCGAAAATTATGGAATTGATAAAACAGACCTCAAGATCCTCGAGATCCTAATCCAAGATGCTAAAAAACCATTCACAGAAGTGGCAAAAAAGGTCTTCGTTTCACAGGGAACAGTCCATGTGAGGATGAACAAACTACAGGAGGCTGGCATTGTTGAGAAAACCACTCTCAAAATAAACTACAGCAAGCTGGGCTTTGATATCACCGCATTCATCGGTATCTATCTGGAAAAGAGTAGTTTATACGAACAAGTCCTCGAAAAACTTAAGCAGATACCAGAGATTATAAATGTCCACTATACGACTGGAAATTGGTCCATGTTCGTAAAAATACACTGCCGTGATACTACTCATCTTAAGGAAGTTTTACATGAAAAAATGCAGCAAGTAGAAGGAATTGAACGCACTGAAACAATTATCTCCCTCGAAGAAAGTCTCGACCGGAGTGTGGTGCTGACAGAATAATTTATAAGTAGAAAGAACCTTAAAAGCGGATTTTTGTTGATATTTTTGAGGTCTATTTAAAATAAGTCTAAATACAGTAGATGAGTAAGGACAATCAATTCCTCGAAGAAATCACATCCAAGGAGTATGAGCACGGTTGGACAGTGGATCTTGAGACAGATTCGGCTCCCAAAGGGCTGAGTGAGGATACCGTTCGATTCATCTCAAAGCGAAAGAACGAGCCTGATTGGCTGCTCGAATGGCGGTTGAGCGCTTTCCGTCACTGGAAAACGATGACTGAGCCGAAATGGCCAAACGTCACCTACCCTAGTATAAACTATCAGGACATCATTTATTACTCGGCTCCCAAGCAGAAGGTGACTGCTAAGAATCTTGAGGATATTGATCCAGAGCTGTTGAAGACTTTTGAGCGACTTGGCATCTCATTGACTGAACAAAAACGCCTTAGTGGGATTGCTGTTGACGCCGTGTTTGATAGTGTATCAGTTGCAACAACGTTCAAAGAAAAACTGGGAGAACTTGGAATTGTATTCTGCTCGTTCAGTGATGCGGTAAAAGAACATCCCGAACTGATTAAGAAATATTTAGGATCTGTCGTGCCTACCAACGACAACTACTTTGCAGCATTAAACTCCGCTGTTTTTTCAGACGGATCGTTCTGCTATATTCCAAAGGGCGTTCGTTGCCCGATGGAGTTATCTACTTACTTCCGTATCAACGCAGCAAATACGGGTCAATTTGAGCGCACTCTTATTGTAGCTGATGAAGGGAGCTATGTTAGCTACCTCGAAGGCTGCACTGCTCCTATGCGCGATGAAAATCAATTGCATGCTGCCGTTGTTGAGATCTACGCAATGAAGAATGCTGAAGTAAAGTATTCAACTGTTCAGAACTGGTATCCGGGAAATAAAGAAGGCGTTGGAGGTATTTATAATTTTGTAACGAAACGTGGACTTTGTGCCGGTGATCATTCAAAGATTAGCTGGACTCAGGTAGAAACCGGTTCAGCCATCACATGGAAATATCCTTCCTGTATTTTAAAGGGTGACTATTCAATCGGTGAATTCTATTCCGTTGCCGTTACAAATAATTACCAGCAAGCAGACACTGGCACCAAGATGATCCATATTGGAAAAAATACACGTTCACGTATTGTTTCGAAAGGAATCTCTGCTGGCAAATCCCAGAACAGCTATCGTGGACAAGTACATATTTTGAAACGCGCGGAGAACTCATTGAATTTCTCGCAATGCGATTCATTGCTCATGGGTGACCAATGTGGTGCGCATACATTTCCATATATCGATGTTGAAAACAGTTCTGCAAAAGTGGAGCATGAAGCAACAACATCAAAAATAGGTGAAGATCAGATCTTCTATTGCCGCCAGCGCGGGATTGATGAAGAGGCAGCCGTTGCGCTAATCGTAAATGGTTATGCAAAGGAAGTGTTGAGCCAGCTTCCCATGGAATTTGCTGTGGAAGCACAAAAGTTACTCGCTCTTACATTAGAGGGCAGCGTTGGATAAATAAGAATCAAAAAGTATGCTATCGATAAAAAATTTACAGGCAAAGATTGAAGATAAACAGATACTGAACGGTATTAACCTTGAGGTTAAAGCCGGTGAAGTTCATGCTATCATGGGACCTAATGGTTCTGGCAAGAGTACGCTTGCCTCTGTCCTTGCGGGAAGAGAAGAATATGAAGTTACGGGAGGCGAAATTGATTATCTCGGAAAAAACCTTCTGGAAATGGAGCCTGAGATACGCGCGCGTGAAGGTGTATTCCTCGCATTCCAATATCCTGTAGAGATACCTGGCGTAAGTACAATCAACTTCATGAAGACA
>JANYDR010000669.1 GCA_025363495.1 Cyclobacteriaceae bacterium
TGTACGTCGACTCATCAATTGAGAACGTGACAGGTTGATCAGGAAGATTTTTAAGTGTGTCCAGCAAAATGCGGGCGGGCACAGCAATATTTCCACGCTCCTTCGATTCAACGTTGATCTCAGTAATCATAGATGTCTGAAGATCTGAAGCAGTGACGGTCAGGTGGCTCTTATCTATCTCAAAAAGGAAGTTCTCAAGAATAGGAACCACCGGGTTGGTGGTAATCACCCCGTTGATATAAGAGAGTTGCTTCAGCAGGTAGCTGGAGTTAACGATGAACTTCATGTAAATTCAGTGGTTTTGGTTATAGCCCGCTAAGGTAGAAAGAAAATGGGTTTTGAAAATAGCCCGTCACTAAGGAAAATGTGATATTTTAAATGATTTGACGTGATTGTTCTTTACCGCGACTTAAAATATTCTCTGCTCCTGACAATCCCTGCAGCACTGGCTTTCTCCAGAACGACAATTTGCCCATCTCCCAGGCGTCCATAAATTCTGGCATCTTTCCTCCTGGGGGTAAACAGCTCAAGCACGTATGATCGGTTTGCAATATCTTTAATTTCCAGACGCACGGAAGGAACAGAAGAAATAACGCTATCTACTCCAGATTGATCACGAGTTATAAAGCGCTCCGCAAAGAGTAAAGAAACCGCATCGAGATAGTTGTTCAATTTAGTTGTATCGACTACCGCCATATCCTTAACTCCGAAATAGTGATCTTTCATCTCAATTTCAAAATTCTCTTTTACATCTTTAGAATAAGTTGATGTCAGTGATCTAAAGTTCCTCCAATTGAAATCAAAAATCCTTTTGTTTCTCCATCCACTTTCATCCAACTCCAAAATACCTGCAACATATACTCTATAACCTGGAATGATTATACTATATGGCTGACTGTCTCCAGCCTTTAAAAACCAGGTCTCTGTTTTCAATACATTACCTCCGGCAAGAAAATCTCCTATCTTCTCCCCTGCTGAAGAAAGAATAATGTGAGTACCCGTTTTTTCCAACATCGACTTTACAGAATCCTTAATCGATGTAGCAACAGGTCTTTTTGGTTCAACTTGAGCGAGGGTAGCAAACAAAACCTTAATCATGCGGGCATCGGCATTCCACTGATCATTTACTTTCCACTGATTATTTTCAAATTTCAATTTTATCGTACGACCAGATGATTGCAGCGTCACCTGATCAATTTTTTCCGTGTTAGCAACTTTAAATAACTCCCGGTTAATGTCAAGTTTATCCTCTTCCGATGCAGATACGTATAACCCACCACTTATCGACAGTAAGAGTATCAACGAGATTAATAGGTATCTGTTTCTATTTTTTTGCATGCTTGTTATTCATTTCCAATAGCCATTTTCTTTTCAAAGCTACCATACTTTCTCTTTCTCATGTATGCCTTCAAAATTCCAAAAAGTATGATTGCCAGAATTGGAAGAGCAAGATTGATCGATTGCCACATCATCCTGCTGTTCTTAATCTTTTCTTTATCGAGCGGTCTGACTTTAACTTCTTTATTGCGCGCGCCGATTAATCCGGAATCGTCTGCCAGGTAGGCCACCATATTGCGAATCAATTCCTGATTGGAAAAGGTATAGCCAGAAAAGCTATCGAAGCCCAGTGGTTGTGGTTGTCCAGTTCTGAAATTAATGTCATTACGCGCCAAATCACCATCGGATACCACTATCAATTTGGAATACACCCCATCTGCTTTAAAGCCAGATGAATCAACTCCATCGGGAAGGAACCTGTTTTTATAAAGAGAAGAAAACTTTCCCTCTAATAAATATGCCAAAACAAAGGGTCCCTCAGAAAAAGCTTCCGGCTTTTCTTTACGAAGGTCAGCCACATTGATCTTGACAGGAGCTGTAAGATTTCTTGAATAACCCGAAGAAAATAATAAGGGTGTCTTGCGTATCCCAACAGCTTTCACCGAATCAATACTGCTCACAAATTTTAAAGCACTCATGTCCAGGTTACGCGTGACCGGATGATCGGCGTAATGATTGATCAATGGAAAGAACGGCCACTCAATGGGAGTCATCTGGGGTTTACCATTAAGATTCCCCGTGACAACAGGGTACCTCAGAGAAACACGATCTTGCACCAGGTCCTGGTTGATACGAACACCATAGTGAAACAACTGATCTTCAAGGCCAGTTTGGTAAGGCAATGCAAAATAGTTCTCGCTTGAAGCACTGTCCATCGATGCATTCAACGGATCAATCAGCAGGAGCAACTTACCACCCCGCAGCAGGAATTGATCTATTGCGTATTTGTCACTTTCAGAAAATGACCTCGTTGGCTTTGACACAACCAGCACATCGTATTCGCGAAGGGGAAATTCTTTATCAATATGAATATTAAAGACATCGTATGACTCAAGAAGGTTATTTTCAAGGCTCGCGGTCTGCAGGCTATCCAATTCACCATGCCCTGTTACAAACCCGATTTTTTTTCTATCTACTACAGAAAGGGATTGAATCGCATTAGCCAATTCAAATTCAAGACCCTCAATAGATTGGTTCAATACTTCCTCCGATCCCTTAGCCCTGTCACCCTTCAGCAACATGATCCCTTTCTCAACTCCACTATATGAAATCAAAGCCCCAGGAAATACGAGTTTCTCTGAACGTTGCCCGTCTTTATTATCAATAATATTCGTTGGCTGTATTCCTTTCGCTGCAAGTGACGCCATGAATTCACGCTGTGCGCTTTGACCAACGGCGGTAGCGGGATTTATAAAACTGAAGTGGACCTTATTATTGGAATAAACTCTGAACTCCTCCAGCGTTTCACCGACAGCCTTCCGCAATCTTCTGAAAGGAGCATTCAGGTCACCTTCGAGATAAACCTCCACATAAACATCATCATCGAGGGATTGCAAAAGATCCTTTGTTGGCTGCTTGATTGTATATCTCTTTTCTTCGGTCAGGTCGATCCTGAAAAAGTAAAACGTTCCCAACTGACTAAGCACGACGGCAAGCACCAATCCGTTGGCCAGCAGTAGAAGATCACCAATTTTCTTGCTTTCCCACTTTACCATGACCGGCTGGATAAAACGGTTTTTGTCGACAGGAGCATGAGCCCTCCGATGCTGAAAAAATAAATGAGGTCACGGCTGTCAATCAATCCCTTGCTCATGGATTCATAGTGATACAGTATTCCGAATTGTTTGATACGCAACGAGATTTTTCCATCACTTATGAGTGATGCTACAGAATCCACTCCTGTATAGAAAACATAACAAAAAAAGGCAGCAATAATGAAGGAGACAATTTGATTAGGTGTAATTGAGGAGGCGAGCACTCCGATAGAACAAAATATTCCACCGAGCAAGATCATTCCTATAAAAGAGCCTGCTACACCAGGTGTATCAATATTGCCCGTGGGATTCCCCAGTTGATAAAGTGTGAAGTAGTAAATTAATGTGGGCGCCAGGGAAACAACCACCAACATGAAGGCTGCAAGAAATTTCCCCAGAACAATATCAAGTTCTGTCAGCGGCTTGGTCATTAGTAATTCCAGGGTGCCAAGCTTTCTTTCCTCGGCAAAGCTCCGCATTGTAATAGCGGGAACGAGAAAAATAAGGACGTACGGACCGAATGAAAAAAGTGTGCTCATGTCGGCATATCCATAATCCAGCACAGATGTGTCTTTGAACACCCACATAAGCAGGCCCATTACGATCAGGAAAACGCCCATCACCATGTAACCAATGAGGGAGTTGAGAAAACTGTTGAACTCTTTAAAGAAAATATGACCCATGCTATTTCTTTTCTGTTGCAGTAAGCTGGCTGAACACTGACTCCAGTGAATTTTCCTCTTGCTTTAACTCTATTAATGAAAGATTCTTTTCAACGGCAAACCTAACGAGCAACGGACGAATGTCTTTACCCTTTACAACCTTCAACTGAAAACGAAAATTTTCCAATTGTCTGGCATGTTCCACATCTTCCAACTGCATCAGATCCTGAGCAGAGATTTCATTTGCAAACTCAACCACTAAATGATTTCCGGCACCTTGCAAAAGATTACCAAGACGATCGTCCGCCACAATTCTCCCTTTGTTGATTACTACTACCCTATCGCATAATGCCTCTACTTCCTGAAGGATGTGCGTGGAAAAAAGAACGGTTTTATCTTTGCTTACAGTTTTTATCAATCTCCTTATTTCTATTAATTGATTAGGGTCTAACCCTGAAGTAGGCTCATCGAGCACCAATACTTTTGGATTATGAATGAGCGCCTGGGCCAGACCCACACGCTGGCGGAATCCTTTTGAAAGCATCCCGATTCTTTTATTCTGTTCATCAGTAAGTCCGCAAAGGCGAACCATTTCAAAGACCCGCTCCTTTCTGACAGACGACGCCAAACCATAAATACCGGCCATGAAATTAAGATATTCATGCACGTACATGTCAAGGTAAAGAGGGTTGTGCTCCGGAAGATATCCCGTTTTTCTTTTCACTGACATGGGATTATCGATAACGCTTTCGCCCTCCACCTCCACCGTCCCTTCCGTCGGAGGCAGGAACCCGGTAATGATCTTCATTGTCGTCGATTTGCCGGCACCGTTGGGACCCAGGAACCCTACTATCTCTCCTTCATTAACTGAAAAAGAGACCTGGTCAACGGCCTTTTGCTGACCGTATTGCTTCGTGAGGTTGAAAACTTTTATCGACATGGATGTGGGCACAAAATAAAGCAAAAGAAGAAGAAGTCTCTCAACCTGTTCCGAATAAGGTCGTTACGGTAGTTAAAGGTCACCTCTTGTAAACCTGGAACATTAATTGCCGTTCACTGGAAAATTGAAGAAATTTGTACTGCTTTTTTGAATTATGAAGACACTATCGACATTCCTGCTGGTTCTGACTTACCTCTGCTCTTTTGGGCAGACGGGTTATAAAATTGACATCAAGGTTAAAGGCCTGAAAGACACCACTGCGTTCCTCGGCTATTCAATTGGGGAATCCAAGTACCTGCGGGACACTGCCCTTGTAAATGGTCTTGGCTCATTTTCATTTGATGGAAAGGAAAAACTTCCCCAGGGCGTCTATTTCATCGTACTGAAGAATACGCCAATTTTTGAAATAGCTGTGAGTGATCAACAGCACTTCAGTCTGGAAACAAGTACAGATGACTATATAAAAAATATGAAAGTAAAAGGCGATGAAGATAATCGCTTATTCTTTGAGAATATGAATTTTAATATTGAGCGACACGCTGAAGCTGAGCCATTCATAAAGATTTTAAAAGACAGCACCTTAAAAGAGGAACAAAAGAAAGAAGCAAGGGAAGCTTTTCAAAAAATCAATCAGAGAGTCATGAACTTTCAGAATGAGATCATTAATAAACATCCCGCAACATTAACAGCACGCTATCTTAAGGCCACCAAACAGATTGAAATTCCCGACCCGCCGAAGAAAGCTGACGGCTCTATTGATTCTACATTTCAATTGCGTTATTACAGGCAACACTTTTTTGACAACTTCAACCTTGCCGATGATGCGCTTATCCACCTACCGCAACCCCTGTACTCACAAAAAATTAACGAGTACCTGGATAAACTTTACTTACAGACCCCTGATAGCCTGATGACCGCAATTGACGGCATTGCTTTAAAGGCATTGAAAAATCAGGAGACATATAAGTATCTGATCTGGACGTGTGTTTATAAATATCAAAGACCTTCCATCATGGGACTGGATGAAGTCTACGTGAGACTTGTTGATAAATACTTCCTCTCCGGCGCAATGGATTACTGGATCAATGACTCGCTTAAGAAAAACCTAAAAGAATTGGCTGACAAACTTCGCGGAAGCCTTATTGGAAAAACAGGCGCTGACCTTATTATGCAGGACCAGAACTTCCAGCAGAAATCATTATACGGAATTAAGAAGAAGTATACTGTGCTTTACATCTTTGATCCCGACTGTGGACATTGCCGCACCGAGTCACCAAAGCTTGTTGATTTTTACAATAGAGATAAAATAAAGTTCAACATGGAGGTCTTTGCCGTAAGTCTTGATACTTCAATGCAGAAAATGCGCAATTATATTAAGGAGATGAAAATGACCTGGACAACGGTTAACGGACCCAGAAGTTATGTGGGGCCGGTGAACAAGTTCTACTATGCTGAAACAACTCCTTCGGTCTACGTGCTGGATGAAAAAAAGAAGATAATCGCCAAGGGACTTCCTGTAGATAAACTGGAAGATTTTTTGATCAATTATGAGAAATTTCAACAGAGGAAAGCGGCCCTGAAACAGAAAGGGACATGAGCTAAAACTCTTCAGGCTGACAATTCATACACCAATTCCGCTGTTTTAATACGTTTTCGTAAAAATTAACGGCTTCCGATGCAACTATTTGCCCCGTTGAGAGTATCTAAGGTGTACTTATTAATCTAAACTATGGCACTTCTCGATTCGTTATTCGGCAAAAAGAAAAAAGAATTCCGCGCCACGTGCGGCATCACAAAAGAACCTCTTGAAAAAGGATACGGATATTTATTGACTACGTCTCAGATTGTTTCGAGCAAAAAGTACTGGGACCTTGTTATGACAGAGCCGGAGACTCTCTCCTACACTATTTCACATTTTAAGAACCAGACCAGCGGCACCCAGATGCGGTCGATGATCTTTGAAAAATATGCTTCCGTTGAGAAACCCTGGATCGTTTCAGATTCTGTTATCAATTATTTTGAAGTCGACAAGAACACCGCACGGGAGAACGCAAAAAAGTGGTGGGAACTTGAAGGAAATTATAAGCCATCAAATACCGGTCGTGCTGACGGCACGTTAGATGCGGATGCATTTCTGCTGTGGAAAAATTATGCAATACTGGAAGCGGGACGGGAAAAGGTGAAGGCAGCTTAGAAGCTGAAAGTTTAAAGCTAAAAGCTTAAAGCAAAATTCCCCAATAGCAATCTTAATCTGCTTTAAACTTTCCACTTTTCACTCTAAGCTTTTATTACTTCACTCGTTGAATTGTAAACTCCACCAATTGAGTAAGGGAGTTTTTATAGGCTGATTCAGGAAATTCTTTAAGGAATTCGAGGGCCTGATTATAGAATCTATCCATTGCTTCCTTCGCGTATTCTATGCCGCCGGATTTTTTCACAAACTCAATTACTTCTTTCACTTTTTTTGGCTTATCACTTTCGTTTTTCACAATACGAATGATCTTTCGTTTCTCCAGCCACGACGCTTTGGATAAAGCATAGATCAATGGAAGCGTCATCTTCTTTTCTTTAATATCAATACCTACAGGTTTGCCGATTTCTTCTTCACCGTAGTCAAATAAATCGTCTTTAATCTGGAACGCCATACCGATGTGCTGGCCAAAGGCTTTCATTTTTTTTATAACTTCAGGATCGGCACCGGCAGAGCTTGCACCCACGGCACAGCAGGAGGCAATGAGAGATGCTGTCTTTTGACGAATGATCTGATAATAAACTTCTTCACTAATATCGAGATGTCTGGATTTTTCCATTTGCAACAATTCACCCTCACTCATTTCATTGACGGACTGATTTACAATGCTTAGCAGATCATATTCCTTGTGTTCAATAGAAAGCATAAGGCCACGTGAAAGCAGAAAATCTCCTACTAAAACGGCGATCTTATTTTTCCATAATGCATTAATGGAGAAAAAACCTCGCCGGTAATTAGAATCATCTACCACATCATCGTGAACCAGGGTGGCTGTATGAAGCAGCTCAATCAGGGACGCGCCTCTAAAAGTCGATTCTGTTATTTGCCCGCAAGTACCAGCGCTAAGAAAAATAAACATGGGGCGCATCTGCTTGCCCTTTCGCTTAACAATGTATTGCATGATCTTATCCAGCAAAAGCACCTTTGTGTACATGGAAGCGCGGAATTTTTGTTCAAATTCTTCCATTTCTCTTGCAATGGGGGCCTTTATATCTTCGAGGCGTATGGGCATAGCTTGCAATATAATAAGGGAATTCGGTTAAAGGCCTAAATCAATGAAGTTGAGATCCTGGAAGTTGAGAATTGAGAAGCTGAACCTGAAAAATCATCCACATTCCTTCCTTCCTTTCGGATAAAGCTCCCTTGTGACCTTTGGTGACTATTGACTATTTTCGAGCATATGTATACAATGGATAAGCAGTGGGAACAGATCGTATTTGCCTTAATTGTGCTTGCGGTTGCGTTCCTAATCGGTAGAGTTGTACGGTTTGTCGTGGGGAGATTCTTTAAGGCTGCTGCGAGAAAATTAAAGGTTGATCATACTCGCTACAACTTTTTTAAGAATGCCAGTGACTTCATCATTATTCTGATTGCCATTGTCATCATCTTTCGCTCCATCCCCAGCCTGCGATTACTTGGAAATACACTTCTGACAGGTGCTGGAATCCTGGCGGCAATTGTCGGCTTTGCTTCACAACAGGCATTCTCCAATATCATCAGTGGAATATTTCTAGTGATATTCAAACCCTTTAGCGTAGGTGACCGTGTTAAAATAGGACAGCTCTACACCGGTGACGTAGAGGATATTACCCTTCGCCATGTTGTTATTAAGGACTTTGAAAACAAACGGATTGTTATCCCCAATACTGTCATCAGCAATGAGGTCATTGTAAACTCAACCATTGTAGACGAAAAAGTATGCATGTTCATTGAGTTAGGGATCTCACTGGAATCAAATATTGATAAGGCCCAAAAAATCATTCAGGAAGAAGCGCTGAAACATCCTCTTTGCATCGACAACCGTACAGAGACGGAGTTGGCCAAAGGAGAACACCAGGTAATGGTACGCGTAATGGGATTTACGGAATTGGCAACCCAGCTCAGGGCCTATGCGTGGTCCAACAATCCCACTGATGGCTTTGAGTTGAAATGTGATCTTCACAAATCCATCAAACAACGATTTGACAATGAAGGAATAGAAATGGCAGTTCCTGTGCGATTGATTACTTATAGAAATCAACCTAACACACTTTCCTGATGGCAAAGAAAAAAACATTGGGAATAGATGCCAGGGTGCCCAGCGACAATCACGTCATCCTGGAACTGATCCAGTACAATGAGAAAGATTATGCCATGCAGGCCGACATTCCTGTAGATGAATTATTGACTCAATTCAAACCTGGTGAAGTAAACTGGATCAATGTCGACGGGCTTCATGATAAGTCGATTGTATTAAAACTAGGTGAGCACTTCTGCCTGCATAGCCTTCTCATTGAAGATATCCTGAGCGATCATACCCCCAAAGCGGAGGAGTTTGACGATCATCTTTTCTTTACAATGAAAATGCTGTACAGCATTAAGGATGCGAAGATTGATTATGAACAAATAAGTTTTGTATTAGGTAAAGATTTTTTATTGTCCTTTCAGGAAAAAGAGGGAGATCTTTTTGGATCCTTTCGTGAGCGCATCAAGCAGTCCTCCGGTAGGGTGAGGACCCGGAAAGCCGACTATTTGCTCTATCGGTTAATTGATATCATCGTTGACAATTATTACACAGTGCTGGACGAAGTCGGCGCACAAATAGAAAAAGTTGAAGATGATATTTATGGAAGTCCGACAGATAAAGAGTTTCAGAAAATTCAGAAGATCAAAAAAGAATTGATCTACCTGAGAAAAGCCTTATACCCACTGCGCGATGCGTTAAGCAAGTTGACGAAAGATGAAACGGGGTTCATTGATCAGGCAAACATCCGGTATTTCGGAGATGTCTATGATCATGTCGTTCATCTTATTGACTCTTTGGATACTTATAAAGATCTAACGTCGAGTCTTATGGATATTCACATCAATACCCAGAATACACGCATGAATGAAGTCATGAAAGTGCTTACTATCATATCGACAATCTTCATGCCGTTGACTTTTATTGTGGGGATTTATGGGATGAATTTTGAATTCATGCCAGAGCTCCATTCCAAATGGGGCTACCCTGGTGTAATGATCATTATGGCCCTTCTCGTTTTTGCTATGCTACGTTTTTTCAAATTCAAAAAATGGTTTTAACTTTCTCCTCCCTAACCCCTGTTACCGATGATAGTTTCTATTTTAATCCTCCTGGTAGGATTCGCGATCCTGATCTATGGTGCCAATTTTCTCGTTAACGGCGCCTCCTCCGCTGCAAAAAAATATGGCATCTCCAACCTGGCAATAGGACTTACTGTAGTTGCCTTTGGCACTTCCATGCCGGAATTGATTGTCAGCCTGTTGTCAGCCCTGGACGGAAAAAACGATGCTTCCTTTGGCAATGTTATTGGCAGTAACAATTTCAACCTTTTATTTATTCTTGGAGTGGCCGGACTCATTTATCCATTGGTAGTTCAGCGCAATACGGTGAAATATGAAGTACCCATGTCACTACTGGCTGCAGGGATTTTATTTCTGTGCGTCAATGATTTTCTTTTAGCGGGAAGTAGCGATGGAAATATATTGGGACGCTTTGATAGTGTTATTCTTCTTTTATTCTTTACAGCTTTTCTTATTTATATCTATCGTACCATGCGTACTTCATCTGATCTGGATGAAGGAGAACCCATTAAAATATACAGCACCCCTATGTCCGTCGGGATGGTAATACTCGGGCTTGTGATGTTGATTGGTGGTGGCGAATTAGTAGTAGATAGCGCCATTGATATCGCTAATTATTTCGGCTTGAGCGAACGCCTAATTGGATTAACGATTCTTGCTGCCGGGACATCGTTACCTGAACTGGCAACCTCCTGTGTAGCCGCCTACCGGAAAAATACAGACATCGCCATCGGCAATGTGATAGGATCCAACATCTTCAATATTTTCTTTATCCTAGGTGTTACCGGGATTATTAGTCCGATACCTTACAACGCTGCCATGAATTTTGACATCTATGTATTACTTGGCTCAACGGTTTTACTAATGATCTTTATGTTCACCCTGAATACCAGGAAACTCGACCGTTGGGAGGCTTTCCTTTTGTTGGTGGCCTATGTAGCGTACACAAGTTATTTGA
>JANYDR010000680.1 GCA_025363495.1 Cyclobacteriaceae bacterium
CTTGATTGGAACCAGCAATTGAATCAGCTATTCGTGATGCAACACGGCCGCGATCAATTGCATGATATTTTCCCTGACATGTATACCATCCAACAATCAGCTGAGCTTCCTGCTGAGTGTATGTTTGCTTTAAAACAAGGATCAAATGCGGGCTGGCCATATTCATATTACGATCCTCAGCAAAAGAAAAAGATGGTTGCGCCCGAGTATGGTGGTGATGGAAAGAAAGAAGCTGGCAGCGAATTCATAGATCCTGCCGCGGCTTTTCCTGCGCACATAGCACCCAATGCGTTGCTATTTTATACGGGTGATCAATTCCCGGCAAAATATAAAAATGGCGCCTTCATTGCTTTCCACGGATCATGGAACCGTGCTCCTGAACCACAAGCTGGTTATTTAGTTGCCTTTCAACCCTTTGTTGATGGGAAGGCATCCGGAGATTGGGAAGTATTTGCCGACGGCTTTTCTGGATCAGCAGAAAAAACAGCAACGGGTCGTGCTGATCATCGCCCGTGCGGACTTGCACAGGGACCAGACGGTTCATTGTATGTAAGTGATGATGTGAAGGGAACTATTTACAAGATAGAGTACTCAGGATCCAAATGAGAAGACTAATTGTCGCTATACTCTTTCTCTCTGTTTTCATAAACGCCTGTACAAAAAAAGAAAAGAGTGCATCAACGGAAAATGATTCCGTTGATGCTACTGTTTCTGAATCAATAGCAAGAGGTCAGATTGTTTATAAACAATATTGCATTGCTTGCCACATGGCTGACGGATTAGGTGCTCCGCCCATGAACCCACCTCTTTCCGGAACTTCTTTTATAAAAGGGGATAAAAATCTTTTGATCCCGGTTATACTCAAAGGAATGACAGGACAGTCAATCGATGGACAGAAGTACCATAATGTGATGCCCCCGTTGGATTTTCTCACAGACGAGCAGATTGCGGATGTGTTGACGTATGTAAGAAATAGTTTTGGTAACAAGGAGGACGTTATTACTTCGGAGCAGGTTTCGGTTGTGAGGGGAAAATGATTTGACTTAAGTCTGAATAACCGGTAATCAGTATTCAGTGATCGGCATGTGCTTCGAAATAAGAATAATATTTAATTCACCGCGCACTCACAGATTACAGGTCACTGATTACCGATTACTGGCGCAGCAACTCCCTCGAAATAACCATCTTCTGTATCTCCGTAGTTCCTTCATAAATCTGCGTAATCTTCGCATCTCTCATTAGTCGCTCAACGTGATACTCTTTCACATAGCCGTAACCTCCATGTATTTGGACGGCTTCCGTTGTAACCTCCTGAGCAATCTGCGAAGCAAAGAGCTTGGCCATTGCCGCCGCTTTCACAAAATCTTTTTTCTCATCTTTTAAAAATGCCGCCTTCCAGATCATCAACCTGGCCGCATCGATCTTTGTTGCCATCTCTGCCAGCTTGAACTGGATAGCCTGATGTTCAGCGAGGTGCTTTCCAAATGCCTTGCGTTCTTTTGAATACTTTACTGCAAGCTCATATGCGCCTGCTGCTATCCCCAATGCCTGAGAAGCAATACCTATTCGCCCACCATTAAGGGTACCCATGGCAAACGTAAATCCGAAACCCTCATCACCAATGCGGTTTGCTTTCGGAACTTTTACATCTGTGAACATCAATGAATGTGTATCACTTCCGCGAATGCCCATCTTATCTTCTTTCTTACCCACGACAAAACCTGGCATACCTCTTTCAACAATGAGACAGTTGATACCCTTATGTTTTTTAGTAGCATCCGTCTGGGCCATCACGAGATAAACGCTCGCACTGCTACCATTGGTGATCCAATTCTTGGTACCGTTCAGCAAATAATGATCTCCCTTATCTTCGGCTGTGGTGCGTTGACTGGTAGCATCCGACCCGGCTTCAGGTTCTGATAAACAAAATGCACCTAGCACTTCACCTGCAGCAAGAGGCTTCAGATATTTCTGTTTTTGCTCTTCAGTGCCATTTTTTTCCAATCCCCAACACACCAGTGAATTATTCACTGACATCATTACCGAAGCAGAAGCATCCACTTTTGAAAGTTCTTCCATGGCGAGTACGTAAGAGATAGTATCCATTCCTCAACCTTAACGTTAGTTTAATAACTATATCCTTCATCGGCAATAAGTACCTGAGATTTTCGACTAATTGATTAAAACATTTCGTCTAATCTTTGTTAATTAGCATATCATGAACTTTCAACTCACAGAAGAACAACTCGCTGTTCAGCAGGCGGCCAGAGATTTTGCGCAAAATGAATTGCTGCCCGGTGTAATTGAACGTGACACTCATGCAAAATTTCCTGTGGAGTTGCAGCGACGAATGGGTGAGTTGGGATTCATGGGTATGATGACGGACCCTAAGTACAATGG
>JANYDR010000019.1 GCA_025363495.1 Cyclobacteriaceae bacterium
GTATCTTTTGTAGTGTTAAAAACAATGAAGTCAAGTTTTGAACGATAAGGAGTATAAGCAAACAACGGATCAGTTCTTTTTCCATTAAAGAACAAAGAACCTTCTAGTCCATACCCAAATCCATTGATTGGATCAGAGCTAAGATCAGGTGCACCGGTAACATAGATCCCTTCCTTTTTGTTGGCCAGATCCTCATCCGACATCCGTTTTTCATCCGCGATTCGGAATGGCAATGGTAGTGGCGCTGGCAAATCTTGTTGCCCAAATCCAATTAATGGGAGGAATACTAAAATGTAAAAAAAGATTGCTTTCATTGACAGTGGCGATACTCTTTTAGACATTTGCTTGAAATTTATTATTGAATTCTGAAGAAAAACTAAATTATATGTAGCAGCTGATCCATTTAATTATTTTGATTTCCGCAAACCAGATTTGCCATTAGACAAATGAGTAGGCATAATTATTCCCTGAGAGAATAATTTCAATTTGAAAGATTAATCTTAATTCTAAAGAAAAACTAATGGAATTTATTAATGGCATTAGTCTGCAGTTAACTGTCGTTTAATTTACCTTTGACTCGAATCAATCGATTGTGAAGATCCTTATTGTTGAAGATGAGATAGACCTGCTGACAAGTCTGATAGCTTTTTCTGAAAAAGAGAACTATCATACTGATACAGCTAAAACCTATTCAGAGGCATCTGAAAGGATTTCGCTATATAATTATGATTGTATTCTGCTTGATATAAATCTACCAGATGGAAATGGGTTGCAGCTTCTCGAACATCTAAAAGAAATAAACAAATCTGATGGTGTAATTATCATTTCCGCGCGTCATTCGCTGGATGATAAGATCAAAGGTCTTAACCTTGGCGCAGATGATTACCTGACCAAGCCATTTCACTTCTCAGAATTAAATGCAAGAATCCAGGCGGTTATCCGGAGAAAAAAATTCGATGCACCCAACATCGTCTCATTTTCAGATGTTACAATTGATCTCAATTCGCATTCCGTCAGAGTAAGGGAAAACCTCATCAATCTAACAAAGAAAGAATTTGATATCCTGCAGCATTTGGTTGCCAATAAGAACCGGGTGGTTTCAAAAACCTCCCTCGCAGAATACATTTGGGGAGACCATGTTGATAATGCAGCTTCATTTGATTTCCTCTTCGTGCATTTAAAAAACCTCAAGAAAAAATTAAAACAAAGTCAGGCTTCCATTGAGATTAAAAATATTTATGGCGTCGGATACCAGATAATTCCGCTATGAAGTCAATCAAACTTCTTACCCTTACTTCAAGGTGGTATCTGCTAATTTTTCTGGCATTAACTCTATTCTTTTTCGCTGCATTCTTTGTATCGATCCAACGTGAAGTTCGACACAGCACCAACGAAATCCTCCACAATCGTAAGGCCCACATTCTTGAAAAATTTGGAAAGAGTGATGGAACGCTACCCTCTGAAAACTTTGGCTATTCTGATTTCCAGATGACCTTGCTAACCGGCAATCCATCTCGGGCAGATCGCTACATTGATACTCTGATATTTGAAACTGTTGATCAGCATTTGGACGAATTTAGAAAGCTCAACTCTATCGTCCAGGTCAATGGAAAGTCTTATCTGCTAGAAATTATCATCGCAAAACTTGAAACGCATGAAATTGTAGAAAGTGTCGCCAAATCATTGATAGTCGTTTTCATAATCATGACTGCCATATTTTACTTCTCACTGCGCTACTTTTCAAGAAAACTGTGGGCTCCGTTTTACAATACTCTTCAACAACTAAATGCTTTTGAGGTCGACCAGTCAAAAGAACTCGAACTTACCCCTGGAAGAATTGAAGAGTTTGTTGCACTTGACAAATCGATAAAAGATCTAACAGAACGAACTCAAAAGACTTTTATTAACCAGAAACAGTTTATTGAAAATGCTTCTCATGAAATGCAAACACCATTGGCCATCACGCAATCCAAGCTTGAGCTATTGATTGGAGATCCCAACCTTACGCAACACCAATCAGAAATAGTGCAGACACTGATTAATTCAACACAACGGCTTGCGAGGCTTAACAAAACCCTTTTACTTCTTTCAAAGATCGAAAATCAACAATTCCTGGAAAAGGAAAACGTCAATCTAAAAGTATTGGTTACTGAGATACTCTCCTATTTTGAAGAGCAGCAGGAAAATTTAAAAATCAAGGTAACGCGCGAAGAAAGTAATGAGGTTTCTGTAGTTGCCAACAGGGTACTGGTAGATCTGTTATTAACTAATCTTATTAAAAACGCATTTTTCCATAATCAGAATAACGGAAACGTCCATATTAAATTGTCAGATAATCGTTTTTCAATCTCTAACACTTCCTCCATCGAGGCTATTCCGGCAGAAAAAATATTTCAACGATTCTTCAAGCAGTCAACCAATAAAGACAGTTGGGGACTTGGACTAGCTATTGTTAAGAAGATATGCGATCTTAATCAATGGGGAATTTCATACTCAAAAAATGAGGGATTGCACTCATTCGTCGTTGTCTTCTCCGAAAAGAATTAATTCTTTCATATTCCTTTAGTATCAGTATATAGTTTTGACGCATCAATAAATTAAAACCGCATGAAAAACTTACTGCTTGTTTTCATATTCTGCCTTTCGCGTGGAATAACCAACGCTCAAAAATTAACTATTCAGGAAGTACCGACGGCTGTCAAGTCTTCATTCACGAAATCATTCCCAAAAGCAACAAATATTAATTGGTCTAAAGAAGGGACCAATGAATACGAAGCGGAGTTCAGGATTAATAAGATTTCAATGGCCTCTAATTTTGATAAGGAGGGCAAATGGCTTGTAACCGAAACTGAAATAAAAATCGCCGAGTTGCCAAAAACAGTTCAATCAGCCATTGCTACTCGATTTCCAGGTTATAAAATTGAAGAAGCTGAAAAAGCAGAGACTGCTGGAAAAGAAATTTTCTATGAGGTGAAATTAGAAAAAGGAGAATCAAATCTTGAAGTACAA
Source organism: Cyclobacteriaceae bacterium (assembly GCA_025363495.1). Lineage (GTDB taxonomy): Bacteria > Bacteroidota > Bacteroidia > Cytophagales > Cyclobacteriaceae > ELB16-189. The sequence goes on from JANYDR010000019.1 coordinate 3,010, forward strand.
TTCTCGTCAGAGGGAAAGATTTTGAAAAAAGAGGAGAAGAAGGAAACCGACAAAAACGATTAATCTATTGCGATTGCCGGATGAGTCAGAATGTCCTTAACGTCAATGAAAAGATTTAAACACATAGGCACATAGATCACCTAGGGTTGAATTTTTGCGCTTCTATGTTTCTATGTGGTTAAAATATTTCCACGGCCTTTTTTTGATACCTTTCTAACGCACTGGCACCGGTAAAATAACCTGACTCAAATGCCCGTTCTCTCCCACCGCCTGCACTCCAAAAAAATAATTATCCTTTGAATACGGTAACTCGGCCTTCAAATCAGTTACAAAAATCCTCTTCTCCCAAAATGGCTGATAGGTCTCACGCAGAAGAACATTATAACCTTTTGGCTTCGGTCCAACTTTAGGAGCTTCCCACGATAAGTAAGTTATATTATCAAGGTTGACTTTCATTTTAAAACCTTCAGGTGATGCAGGAGCTTTTGCCAATGATGCAATCGCTGCAAGATTTAACCTACCAACATTGGCCGCATATTTATAATCAACATGCTGAGGAAGATCTCCGTAAGCAATATCATTCTCTGTTCTCAACGTCTGATGCTGTTGAGTATAATTCTCATTGAACTCGGTAAACCGAACGGCAATAAAATCATTTTGTAAAAACGGCGTATGATCACCGCCGCGAAGAAACCTGTCGGGACGCATATTAATGGTAGCCGTGAATCCCTTTGCATAAGGCTCAGCCACGTCTTTTATATAACGCGCAAGTTGACGTGACGGACTATCATTCTCTGCACGCAATGACTCCCTTGTTTTCTTTTCATCATCGGTTTCCACCGCTGGAATCATTTCACTAAAAATCCTCACAGTTTTGTCATTCTTATCTCCTGTCTCACTAGCAACTGAATTTCCGACGATATCATCATTGAGCATGGCAATAAGATTAACATTTGCACCCCTCATTTTCTCCGCCAAACAACGGGCACCCAGCAAACCTTGTTCCTCCCCTTGCACTGCCATAAAAATAATCGTACATGGAAATTTTCTCTTTGACATTACTCTCGCAAGTTCCAGCACTACGGCAACTCCGGAAGCGTCATCATTCGCACCGGGTGCCTGACCTACACTGTCCATCGCATCGGTATTGCGGGAATCAAGGTGACCGCTTACCAGTAATATGCGATTATCATCGGGATCAGTCCCCTTTAGCGTAGCCAAAACATTTTTCATAATCACACGTCGCGGAACCCTTGGATTTTTAGGACCTGGCAGAATCTCACATGGGTCAAGCTGGACGGTCATGTTCGCACCTGATTGTTTTCTGAATTGAATAAACTTGCCTGCTACCCATCTTCGTGCGGCTCCAATGCCAGAAGTTTTACTGATTGTGTCACTGAGAGAATGACGTGTACCAAAACTCACCATCTTCGCAATGTGAGATTTGATACTGTCAGATGAAATCTCATTCACCATCGCGGTTATCTCAGGATCCAATTTGTTTTGCGAATAGGCAATGGAGCAAATAAAAAGCAAAACCAAACCCAAATTATATTTCATAGGAATCATTTATAACCTTGGACACATCAGCTTTCAACTTTCAAATTTTCCACTTTCCAGTTTCATCCTACCTCTTCTCCAACTTCTTCAACTCCCCAGCGATATACCCCTTCGACATCCACTGACTTCCCAACATCACTCCTTCAATCTTTGTCGTCTGTTGAATGTCTTCCAACGGATTGCCATTAAGTAACACCAAATCCGAAACATTACCCGTCTTAACCGTTCCCCAGTCCGGATGATTAAAGAACGTGGCAACATTCACAGTGCCTGAACGCAACGCTTCATACGGAGTAAGTCCTGCATCTACTAAATATTTAAGTTCATGATGAATTGAAAAACCGGGAACATTAAATACTTGCGGAGCATCAGATCCTAGCAATAATCCTACTCCATTCTTCTGACATTCATAGATCAGTTTCCTTCTAAGCTTGACAAAATTTACCGCGTCCGCTTCATTATATCCCGGTGTCTCTAATTGTCTTTTCTTATTCTCTGACCAGCTATCAAGCGTTTTTGTATCCATGTAGATCATCTCCGGCGCATTTCTCAACTGCTCTACGCTTTTATCTGGTGCAATCCACCGCTCTGCGAGACACTGAGTCGGTACTACCCAGATATGATGATCACGAAGGGCAGTCATCAACGTTGGAATTTTGGCTTCGTCAACTTTCTTCGAAGCAAACAATCCAAAGAAACCAATCTCTTGCTCCGTCATTGATTCAATCCCCGGAACCATTCCTTCGATAAATCCATCCATGTGATCGATCGATGCATACCCGGCATCAATTGCACGCCACACTCCTACCGCTAAAGACACATGCCCCGCAAAAGGAATGTTTACTTCTTTCGCTGTTTTGATGATGGCGTTAAAATTTTGAAGTGTAAGACCGGGATGAAGCTTGAGAAAGTCATATCCTATTGCCTTTTGATCCCGCACCATTTTTTCCGCTCCCTCCGGAGTTTTTACACTCAACCCATTAAATGAAGGCCCAGAAGTATAAAAATGTGGCCCGAGTATTTCGCCACTGTTAATCTTCTTGCGCAGTTCAATGTGCTTTGGGTGTCCAAGCATGCCACGAATTGTTGTCACTCCATTGGCTGTAAATAAAGTGAGTACTTCCTTCATAGGAGCGATATCATCTACCGGAGGTACGTGGGCATGTATCTCGGCAAGACCGGGCATAAGGTATTTCCCTTTTGCATCAATGATCGTTGCATTCTTTCCAAACTTCACTTTACCGACAGCTCCTATTGCCGTGATCTTTCCAGCCTTAACAACCACATCCTGATTTTCGATGATCCGTTCGATGTCCATCGGCACCACATTGACCGAACGAAAAACAATTTCCTGCTGACGGGAATCAACGAGTGATTGAGAGAAGACTGTTAAGGCCGAAAGGAATAAGATAAAACAAAATAATTTTTTCATAATTTATAGCTAGGTATTAAGATCATTTCATTTTAACAGCAAACTCTCTTGATTCTCCTTCTTTCAACAATAACGTTTGCTTCAAGTTGGATTCTCCCACGTTTTTTATGATCAATGACTTGATATTTAATGCGCCATGATGCACGGAAACGGTAGCTTTTACTGAACCCTGACCGGCACTCACCACTACATTTCCCCAACTATATCCATTTGACCAAAAGTAATTACCTGGAGTTGATGTGATAGAAAATTTTTGCTGAACCGCTGAATAATTAAATCCGCTAATGGCAATAATCATCGACCAGCTTGCCATCGCCCTGGCATAATGATGCCCGCATTCTGCTTCATCAAAGGGATTTCTTTTCAATCCATCAAACCTGTTTCGAACATTCGAAACAGTTTTCACGCCTTCATTTGTCATTCCTTCATAAACCATTCCTGCTGCAGCGGTGTACTCAAGACCAGTCCACACTTCATTGTAATAACTGAAAGGAATCTTAGGACGCTTTCCGGGAATGGGATAAGATGCAACTGCCAGTCCCGATTCATCACCTAATCCATACGTTCTCATGTTATTGAAGTGATCTTCAAAACTCTTTACATAATTATATTTCCAGATACTTTCCATCGTCTTGCGAATATGAGTGGAGTCGGCAAGGTATCCAAGACCACAAATGTGGGCCATGTATTGTCCCACAAGCTGGTCAACAAGACAGCCTTCTCCAATTTGAAAATCAGGATTCTTCAGATCGGCGGAGCCCATACCGGCCATGAGTCCTGTAGCAATTTTAGATTTATCGGACACAGGTTGAATTTTCTGAACATAAAATTCACCATTGAAAAGATTGGCATCCGTCCATTTGCTTCCACTGGCAAATAACTTCAGGCAAGTAGTCTCAAACTCTTTATCTTTTAAATAATGCGCCATCGCCGCAGCCGCCTTCAACGCTCCCAGATACCAGAATTCTATTTCAGGATTCGGACCGAAGTATTCAATGTCCATTGTATTATGCTGACAACCTTCCATCACTCCATCTTTATCAGCATCCCAACCCCCAGCTATCCAGCTGAAGGCAAGTGCCTTCTTAACTCCCGGCCAATGCTTCTTCAAAAATTCATCATCTCCGGAAAGCTGCCACTCGCGATACATTTTCATGATAGTACCCATCTGACCATCTGCCGCAGCGACCTTCCAGTTTTTCTTTTTATCCAATGGAAGCGACACACGGAAACTCATCAATCCCGTTTCTTCATCCAATCCCCAATCATATTCTATCGTACGCATTTTCTTCGCGAGTTCTCCGAATAAAAAAGGAGAAGCCTGCTCATAATTCCAGACATGGGTGCAATTACCATAGCATGAACCGATCGAATTAAAAATTCCCTCCCATCCAAAAAAATTTCCATCCTTTGTTCGAAACGTAGTTTGAGTTCTTAATGTGCTTGCATTAAATAAGGCAGCTTCTTTTACTACATCCGGATATGTACTTTGCATGATAAGATTTACAAAGTCAAGGGTCTTATTCTCCAGAGCAGGTAATCGTGGTAAAGTCTTCTC
>JANYDR010000030.1 GCA_025363495.1 Cyclobacteriaceae bacterium
GATTAATAACACACGGGTAGATTTGAAAAAACTTCATCTGGAGTTTGGATCGAATCCAATTGATGCAAGGATCCTGATTGAAAACCTACGTGACTATCGCATGGATGGAAATTTAAAAGCAAAACTCAATCTGGCGGAACTCAGTAAAATGTTTCCAATGGAAGGTCTGGAGTTAAAAGGAACCTATTCAGTAAATGCATCTGCAAAGGGTGTCTATGACAGCATAAAGAAAATAATTCCCACTGTTGATGCTTCGATGTCATTAGTCGATGGGTATGCTAAATCCCCGAAGTTCCCGTTGCCACTGGAGGACTTAAAAATGAATGGAACAGTAAAAAACACATCCGGCAAGATGGCAGAAACAGTCATTTCAGTGAGTGATTTTTCAATGATGCTGGATGGTGAAAAACTGACGGCCAGTTTAGTTCTTCAAAATCTGGATGACTACACCTGGGCTGTTAAAGCTAATGGTGGGATTGATCTTGAAAAGATGACAAAAATATTTCCGTTGAAAGATATGATCATTGCCGGCAAAGTGAAGGCTGATGTTGAAACAAAAGGAAAGATGTCGGATGTAACAGCAAAACGTTATGATAAGCTTCCGACGAGCGGCACTGCTTCATTGCGCGATTTTAAATACGTTGCAAAGGGTATGCCTCAGGTAACTCTTTCACAGGCTGATGCATCATTCAATCCGCAGAAGATTGAGCTCAGTAAGTTGGATGGGACCATTGGCAAAAGTGACTTTAGCGTTACCGGTGTCGTATCCAATTACATCGCGTATGTATTGAATAATGAGACCATCAAAGGCATTGTAGTTTTTAATTCAAAGCTTCTCGACCTGAACGAGTTTATGACGGATGATGGGACAAAACCAACGGCTACTGATACAGCATCATTCGGTGTGATTCCTATTCCGCAAAATATAGACTTCACATTGAAGTCGGCGGTAGCTACTGTGAAAATGATGGATTACACGATGACGAATGCAAGTGGTGATGTGATTCTTAAAGACGGTATTGCTAACCTGAGTGGATTGAAGTTCAATATGCTGGGAGGTTCATTCGGAATGAATGGTTCTTACAACGCGAAGGATGTCAAGCATCCTAAGTATGATATGGACATTAAAATAGACAATCTTTCCATACAGGAGGCTTCGAGCAATTTTTCTATCGTGAAAACATACGCGCCAATTGCCGGACTTGTAAATGGAATGTTCTCCACCAATTTTAAAGTAAGCGGCGAGCTCAATAAGAAAATGATGCCGAATATGGGTACGGTTAACGGAGATGGTCTTATAAAAATCGCGCAAGCAACGTTGACGCAATCCAAATTGGTTTCAGGCATCACTTCATTGACCAAGCTTAATAATACGGACAAGGTTACGTTAAATGATGTATTAATGTCCGCAAGCATTGCCGGTGGAAGGTTGAGTGTGAAACCATTCGATGTGAAATTTGGTGACTATACAACGACAATTGCTGGAAGTTCCGGCCTTGATCAAACAATTGATTATTCATTAAAGATGATGGTTCCTGCCGGACAGGTAGGAGCACAACTCCAGGGATTTGTAAATCAATATACTGGAAGCAACAACGCGACGGATAAAATCCCCTTGACAATTGGTGTGGGTGGAACATTCAAAGACCCAAAAACAAAGTTGATTGCAACGGAACAAAAAGCGCAGGTGAAAGAAGCTGTTAAACAAGTAGCTGAGCAAAAAACTCAGGAGGCAGCAAAACAAATTCTGGAGGGAACAAAACCCGAAGATGTTGTTAAGAATTTACTGAACGTCACCAAGCCAGACACGGCAAAGAAGGCTGCAACTCAGGACACAACCAAAGCCCAGCAAGCAAATCCAGTGGATCAATTCAAGCAGTTGCAGAATTTATTGAAGAAGAAGAAACCTTAAGTCGCCCGCTGCCTTTGTCGGTGTTTTGCACCTGCAAACAATGGATAATTATCATAAGAGGTTTGTGCACGATTAGCATTGAGAAAGTATAAAGGATGTTGGTGAAAAGCACCAACATGGGCCGAGCAAGCCAAGTGTTTGTTGATCAAAGACCCAGGAATTGTAACACCACCTAAATAGCAAGTCGCGCCATACCGATTACTGATAACCGTTTACCATTACTTCACCTTCTCCAACTCCCCTCCCGTAAAAAACCCATCTTTCAATAACTGCACCAACTGTTCCTTCGTAGGCGAGATCTGATAATACGTATCATCCTTATGATCTATTTCTTTTACTTTAAATTTCTTCGCAAGCTTCTTTAAAATGTCTTTACGCTTTTTGTCGTCTGAGACATTGATGGAAAGAAATTGAATATCGCCTGATGGTTTTTGTTTAATGACACGCAGCACCCACTGATCACCTGAACGGAGGTTTACGAATGTGTAGTTTTCAAAAAACTTTATAACAAGTGAATCACTGATAACTCCACGACCGAGCCAGTCATTATCTTTTGCGTCTTTAATGTGATAACCCCAGGATTCAACAATGACAGTATCAGTGTCTTTGCCATCATCGTCAATGCCGACATAGCGGCCAAGCAATGCTTTTGGAACTTCTGTCAATGCGGGTACTCCGGCAGGCTGCGGCTCACGAAAGGAAACCTCCTTGCATGAGTACAGGAGAAGCGACCAGAAGAGGATTAAACCAAGGGTTTTCAGGGAAGTGGAGTTTGTTATAGCTAAAGTTAAAGGTATAAAAAGCTAAAAGCAAAAAGCTGAAAGTGGAAAGCCTGATGCACCAAGCTCTCAACTTTCAGCCCTTTAAACATTCTTCTTCTCACTCAACAACTCGCCAATAATCCTCAGCCCATCTAACGTCAGCTGCGGATCCACCGTATGAAAAAACCCCTTCAACGATGTGATCACAAACGAAAGTCCGCCGGTAGCGATAGCAGGACATTCTTCATTTAATTCTTTACGGATTGCGAGCACAACGCTTTTCACCAGACCTTCATACCCGATAACAATGCCGGATTGAATTGCAGTAACTGTATTTCTTCCAAGTGCAGAAGTAGGCATCTCCAATGGCACATCAAAAAGTTTCGCTGTGTTTTGTGATAGCGCTCGCACCGCAGTCCGCAATCCTGGAACAATGGATACGCCAAGTATTTTTCCTTTTCCAGAAACTGTAGTAAATGTTAATGCTGTTCCAAAATCGACCACAACGCATGTTTGCTTAAGTTTGAAATAGGCAGCTGTAGCATTGGCAACAAGGTCCGATCCTATTTCATAAGGATTCAAAACTTCAAGAGGCAGCTTATCATACACACCGGGTCCAAGTATAATTGGCTCGCGTTTGAAAAGAGACCGCACAACATTTTTTATTTTGTCGGTCAGGCCGGGAACCACACTGCTTATGACAATTACCTCAACCAGCTCAGTGGGCAGATCAGCCTCCAGAAATGAGTCACGTATTTTAATTCCATAAAATAATTCGGGTTGGTCGGTCCGTGAAGGAATCCGCCAGACCTTCCAGGCATTTCCATTCCATAAACCCATGGTAATGTCACTGTTACCGATATCGTAGGCGAGAAGCATGGGGAAATATACTAATAATTGGTATTGGGAATTGGTTACGTATTAGGAATTTAGGCATTTCGAGATCACCCTTGTAAACAAGTCTACACTCCCAATTCCTAATGCCAAATTCCTAATGCCTAATACCCAATGTCCTTGTCCCTTCATAATTGGAGCTCACTTATATAACGTTCAATTTCCTTATAATATCCGGATCCCCACCTTCGCCCCCAGCCACATCCTCAGATTCGTTCCATTATTATAAGTGTGATCGCTGATGATCGATGGGTTGTAGTTGCTAAATAAAATTGGATAATCGGTATAGGATGAATTGGTGAGATAACCATTAAGTGTTACACCTCCATAAAGTGAAAGCTTTCTTGCAAGTTTGAAATCCATGCCAACATGAAGCTTGTTGAGGAGACTGAGGTCATGTGTAAAACTTCCTTTGTTAACATGCTGTGATGTTAGATCAAGATCGAGATAAAGCCAACGTTTTAATTTTCTGGCAGTGCCAACTCCGTAACCAAATGTCCAGACATTAGCATTGTTGATTGTATTCTCCGTCTTGATACCGGCAAGCAGAATGTTATAGAACTTTTCCACCCCAGTGCGGAATGCAACATTGGTATAGAAAACTTCATCAGCAGAAACCTCCAGTTTGTGATAACCTGTTCGGACAAAGCTTACAAGTCCGATAGGAACACCTCCCAGACTATCCGCGTAATTGAATAAACCTATCTGAGTACCTCTTACATCTTTTCCATAATTGCCAAATGCTGAAATCTGAGATCCTGAAACATGTTTTAAACCAACATTACCAAACCCCGCGAACTGTGATCCTATAAAGCGATCAGTTTGTAAATTCGCAAACCCAGCAATCTGTAATCCTTTTGAAGGACCGTTTGCAAGATTGGCAAATCCTGCCACCTGAACTCCATCTGCTGATTTGAGATTGACATTACCGAACCCCCCTAGCTGCACACCTTGAAAGTCATGAAAATTCACGTTGGCAAATCCCGTGAGCTGTGCCGCCTTTGTTTCACCGCCATTGACATTAAAAAATCCTGAGGCTTGTATGCCATAAACATTTCTCCCAACGAGATTTCCAAGACCTGCTATCTGCAACCAGCTTACATCACCGCGATCCATATTTACAAAAAAGCCCAATTCAATTTGGCGTGTGCCAAGAGAGTATCCGGCAAGTATATTGATTGAATAGTTGTTAATAATATTGCCACTCAATTGCTCGTTCGAACCGATAAAGGGCAATAATGAAATTTGTATATCGCGGTACAACGTGTCGCTGATATTTCGAATATTTGGTTCATCATTGTAGGGAAGCTCCAACTCTTCTTTTACAGAATCTTTTTGATTTGTCGTAGCAGTTACTACGAGTGAATCCTTTCCCAAAGGAGCAATAGAAATATTAAGATACTGATTTCCGGAAGCGGTAATGGTGACGAGTGTATCACGATAATCCCGTTTACTTACAGCAATTGATGCCACCTGATCTTTCTTCTCAAGCTTTATCTTGAAATAACCGAACTTATCGGTTACGACTGATGAAACTGATTTTCTATCATAGACGCTTGCATCGGCGATTCGCTCTTTTGTCACGGCGTCTTCTATATAGCCACTGATGATTACCGACACCGTTGTATTTTGCGGTTGTTTTACAATGACTTTTGTAAGTATGAGATGATTGCTCTTCTCTTTGTATTCAAGGGAGCCTTTAAAAATTTCATTCAAAACATCCCTTACAGTATTACTTGTCACATTCAACGTAACATTTTGATCATTGGAAATGATGGATGAATTGTAAGAGAAAGAGAATTTTCCCTCCTGGGAAATGCGTGACAGTGCGTCGGGGAGTTTTTCATTGTATAAGTTCAATGAAATTTTTCTTTCGAGAATAGGAATTTTGGATTGACCCTCAGCAGACCAACGGCAAGCAAAAAGCAGAATGACTGATAATATCAGCTTCATTATATTATTTGCATCCTGCACCGCTTAATAGAATTTCTTTGCCGTTGCGAGTTACAGTGAGTTTAAGAGTTTCAGCAATCACCTCTACGATCGTATCAATAGTGTCTCCGTTAAAGTTCACAGTAAGCCGGCAAGAAGCGAGCGCTGGATTCTCCAATACGATTGTCACGCTATAGACTTCATTAATTTTATTGATCACGGATTTGAGGTCAGTGTTATTGAAACTGAATACTCCGGTTTTATAAGCAAGAACGTTGGTATCTGCTTTTTCAAGGCGTGTGAATTCTTTCAGGCTCTTTCTGTAAACCCCTGTTTCACCCATTTTCAGGTCAAGCCCTTTATTTTTCAATGTATAAATCTGCACTTCTCCGGTTTTCACCGTCACGAGAATTGTATCGCTTTCCGGATAGGCTTTTATATTAAAGGCCGTCCCAATATCACGCACAAGAACTTCATCAGCTTCAATTACAAATGGTTTTTCTTCCTCGTGTTTTACTTCAAAAAATCCTTCACCTTTCAATTTAACCTTCCTCTCTTTTTTCAGAGGAGTGTATTCATACGTGATAGAAGATTTTTTGTTCAGGAAGGCAACGCTGCCATCAGGTAATGTATTTTCTGTCGTTGTATCATTGGAAGTTGCTGCAAAAGTTTGAGTCGGTTTAGAAAGCCATTGATATCCAAAAATTCCAATACCCAGCAGAAAGACAATGCCTGCGGCAATTCGCAATGCCGATCTGTAAGGAGACCTCTTCATCGTGAAGACAGGTTTCTCTTCTCTTGATTCCTTTAGTTTGTTTTTTACTTTTTTCCAGGCAGCATCTGTATCAAAATTTAATTGAACAGTATTCGAGGCAGCTTTTTCAAAAATCGTTTTGATCTGGTCAATGTATTTCTGGTTTTCAGCGCTGACTTCTGACCACGCCTTGAGACGAGCCTGTTCTTCGGCATTGGCCTCATCTGCGAGCACCTTGCCAATCAAATCGTCGATATCGTTTATTTCTTTCTCCACGTTATTCAGTCCAGTCTTTAATGAATATCAACAGTAACGGTAAATAGTCTTTCAATTGCGCGCGCATGATCTTGAGTGCCTTGCCCATGTGGTTCTCAACAGTCTTAACAGAGATATCAAGTTGTTCTGCGATCTCCGAATACTTTAATTTCTCGAAGCGACTCAGTTGAAAAACTATTCTGCATTGCTCGGGTAATGTCTTTGTAGCAGAGTGTATTTTTTCTTCCAGTTCCGATGAAAGCACTGACTGACTGACTTCTTCATGCACGGGTTCGCCTCCTGCCATCTGATAGTTGGCATGCGCCTTCTTTACTTTCACATGCTTGATTACATTCAGACATGCATTTCGCACCATTCTATAGAGGTACGATTTCATGGAGGTTTGTATTTCGATGGAATGGCGTTTGTCCCAAACTCCAATAAAAGCAGCCTGAACAACCTCTTCCGCCTCGTCCCTATCGTTCAAAAACGAGTAGGCGTAATTACACAAAGGTTTATAATAGGTCTTAAATAGCATCTCAAAAGCGCTTTCGTTGCCCTGCCGTAACGCGGTAAATACCTGTTGCTCGAGTAAATCCACTGCTTTTGGATGAAATACAGTGCAATTTACGGTTTTAGGGCTCTGGGGTTATGACAATTGAGAGGGAGATTACCCCTAGTGGGAATGGAAATATTTGGAAAATTGAAACGGGAGCATCAGGCACTTTCTAATTTCAATTTTCCAATTTCAGCTTCTTTGCCCCAACTTCAGCAATCATTATCGTCGGGGCATTTGTATTCCCACTTGATATCTGCGGCATTATAGAAGCGTCAATTACTCTTAATTTTTCTATTCCGTGAACACGAAGATCCGGATCGACTACTGCCATCTCATCAATTCCCATTTTGCAAGTTCCAACGGGATGATAAACACATTCTGCTGCTTCCCGAATGTATTCGAGCCAATCATCATCGGAAGCATGACGAACTGGAAGATGCGTTCTTATCCTGAGTGATTCAAAAGCATCAGACTCCAAAACTTCCATTGCTCTCTTTCCGCCCTTGATCAAAATCTTTTTGTCTTCGTCGTCCGCAAGGTAATTTGGCTGGATCATTGGCGCTTCCCCGGGATTTGCACTCCACAAGCTTACATGTCCCCGGCTTTTGGGTCGCACCTGCGTTGGAAGTATTGTATATCCATCAACGTGCGTGAAAGAATTTAAATCATACATATCCGACACTTTCTCAATACCGGAATTGGTAGGAGTAAATTGAAATTGAATATCAGGAGTTGAAACTTCAGCGGAGGATTTAAAAAAAGCTACAGCTTCCAGTGGACCGATAGAAAGAGGACCGCTCTTTGTAAAAAGATATTTTATTGTTTCTATCGCCTGTTGATGAAGTGGCAGATAATGATTGTTACTAATTGGCTTGCTACAAAGACTGCTGACCGGAAAGAACAGGTGATCGTGAAGATTTTTTCCAACCCCAGGCAAATCTTTTTTTGTTTCGATGCCGAGCTCTTTTAATTCATTTTTTTGGCCAATTCCAGATAAAAGAAGAAGTTTAGGAGATTCAAAGGCTCCAGCGCTTAGTATGACTTCACGACTGGCCCTTGCTATCATTGTATTGCTGCGGGCTGTCATAAACTCAATTCCTTTTGCACGATCATTCTCAATAATGATTCGCTTGCATAGAGCTCCGGTCATTACTGTCAGGTTCTTTCGGTGCAATGCCGGAACGAGAAAAGCTTTCGCTGCACTCATTCGCTTTGAATCTTTCATAGTGTATTGAAACCAACCAACGCCCTCTTGATAGGCTCCATTCACATCATCATTGAGTGGAATACCTTTTTCACAGCAAGCCTTGATAAACGCCTGACCAATTTCTGTACGATACCAATACGCCTGAGTGACATTCAGGAGTCCTTCTTTTGAATGGTATGCGTTTTCAAACTGCTCATTGTGCTCTGATTTTTTAAAGAAGGGAAGAATTTCGTCAAAACTCCATCCTTTACAACCAAGAGAAGCCCAGTGATCATAATCTTCACGCTGTCCGCGGATGTACGCCATCGCGTTTGTCGAGCTTGATCCTCCCAGTACTTTTCCGCGTGGCTGGTAGATCCTTCTATTGTTAAGATGCTTTTGAGGTTCTGTGTAATAACAATTCCAGTCCATGGAACTGTGATGGAGTTTCATGTAAGCACCGGGAAGATGAATGTAAGGATGTGAGTCCTTTTTTCCTGCCTCGATGAGTAAGACCGATTTTCCTGGATCTTCGCTAAGACGGTTGGCTAAGACGCAGCCTGCAGAACCGGCACCGATGATGATATAATCGAAGGTCATAGCATGCGAAGGAAAGAATTAAAGAATTAAAAAATGAAGGATTGTCGCAGCGGCATTCCAGATTTTTTTCATTTTTCAATTCTTTCACTCTTTCATTGACTATCTGAAATGCTTGATTCCTCTATAGAAAGCGTCTTTTAAGAAATATTTGCAAAAAGATCATTATTTACTGAACACTGTTTAGTAATCTTGCGTACAAGTTCACATGCATGGGAATCGAAGATCGCAAGCAACGCCACAAGGACGACCTGAAGGAAACTATCCTCCGGGCGGCCAAGGAGCTCTTCCTGGAAAAGGGATATGAGGCAACGTCTATGCGAAACATCGCTGAGAAAATTGAATACAGTGCGGCAACAATTTACCTGCACTTTAAAGACAAAAATGAAGTGTTTTATGCCCTTCATAAAGAAGGTTTTAGAATGCTGGTGACTGAATTCAGGACATTGGAAAATGTCTCTGATCCGTTCGAGCGCCTGAAAGCCATGGGCCATGTTTATGTCAATTTTGCTGTTGAAAATCCTGATTTTTATCAATTAATGTTTGTAATGGCCCAACCACTGGAGGTGTTGAAACTCGATCTGACATTGTGTTGGGATGAGGGTGATGATGCCTTTCGTGTTCTTTTAGAAACGGTAATTGAATGTCAGAAGCTTGGATACTTCAAGGGGTTTGAACCGAATGGATTTTCATTTATGGTATGGTCAACGGTTCATGGGTTAGCGTCCCTTCGCACGAGTGGTCATCTCGATCATGTGCGCCAGGTAAAGACACAAATGGCCGACATCAATGTAGTAACAAAGCATACCATGGATACTTTCATGTCTATGATGGAACAACTTAAATAAAAAAATTTGCCAATTTAGTTAACACTGTTCATTATGAAAACAGCAATTAGTAAAATGCTTATTCTAGCTCTTGTCCTTACAATCAGTCAAGCAAAGGCACAGACAGTGCTCGAGACCTATGTGAAAGAAGGATTGTCGAATAACATTGTGCTTAAGCAGCGAAACATAGCATTGGAAAAAGCTATGCTGTCTTTAAAAATCGCCAACAGCTATTTCAGTCCGCAAGTTGGAATACAAGGCAACTACACCAGCGGCCTTGGCGGTAGAAGTATTTCAATTCCTGTGGGTGATTTATTAAACCCTGTTTACACAACACTCAATCAGCTTACTGGAAGTGAGAAATTTCCGCAGATCGCCAACGTCAATCAGAACTTCTTTCCCTATAATTTTTATGATGCGAAGGTCCACACAACGTTACCAATCATTAATAGTGATCTTATTTATAACAGAAAGATCTCGCAGCAGCAAGTTGTTCTTCAGGAATTCGAAGCGGACATCTACAAACGCGAGCTCGTGAAAAATATCAAAGTCGCTTACTTTAATTATTTGAGTGCGACTGAAGCGATAAAGATTTATGAAAGCGCATTGAAACGCGGTGAAGAAGGAAAGCGTGTCAATGAATCTTTACTTGAAAATGGAAGAGGATTGCCGGCCTATATTTTACGTTCTGAGAGTGAAATAGAAACCACCAAAGCTCAAAAAGCAGAAGCTGAAAGGCAAGTTGAGAACGCTCAATTGTATTTCAACTTTCTATTGAATCGAAATGGCAACGAGCCTGTCCTTACAGGTCTTGATACACAGGAAGAATTTTCAAAGCTTGATTTCGCAATAGCGGACTCTATTTCAACTCAAAATCGCGAAGAATTAAAGATGCTTCGCGAAAGCATCGAGTTAACTAATAACGTAGTGAAGATGAACAAGCTCTTCTGGTTACCCAAGCTAAACGGGTTTCTGGACCTTGGTTCTCAGGCGCAGGATTGGAAGGTTAGCTCTTCTTCGCGTTACTATCTTTTCGGAGTCCAGTTGGATGTTCCATTGTTTGCAGGAAGCCGCAACAGAAACAAAATCAAAATGACGAATCTCGATCTTCAATCCGCTCAATTAAGTTTTTCTGGTAACAGCCAACAAATAAATCTAAGTGCTCAATCCGCTAAAAACAATTTATATACTGCACATCAGAATTATCAATCAGCACAAAAGCAACAAGCGGCTGCACAGAGTTATCAGAAGCTAATTGATAAAGGCTATAAAGAAGGTGTGAACACTTTTATCGAAGCAATAGATGCCAGAAATCAATTAACGCAAGCGCAATTACAAGTTACCATTAATCGTTACCGCGTTCTTTCGGCCGCCGCTCAATTCGAACGAGAAACAGCAAGCTATTCTATTAATTAATCTGAAATTTTTTTATGAAAAACTTTATACAATCTATTATTCTTATCTCAGTGTTTGGTGTTGTATTGCAATCATGTGGAGGCAAGTCTGAAGCCTCCCAACAAGAGACTCCTGGTGATGTTATTCCAGTAAAGGTTATGACATTGACAAAAACCAAAACTCAACCGGTTATTCAGGTTTCTGGTCAGCTTACAACGGATGACGAAACATATCTTTCATTCAAGACTGGTGGCGTGATTCGTTCCATTAGAGTGAAAGAAGGTGATGCTATCCGCAAAGGACAAATACTGGCAACACTTGATCTTACGGAGATCAATGCTCAAGTGTCACAGGCGAAACTTTCATTTGAAAAAGCACAACGCGATTACAACCGAATTTCAAGACTATATAAAGACAGTGTGGCTACACTTGAACAGTTCCAAAATGGTCAGACAGGTTTGTCAATTGCGCAGAAACAATTGGAGGCGGCAGAGTTTAACCGGAGCTTTTCTGAGATTCACGCATTGACGGATGGATTCGTTTTGAAAAAATTTGTGAGTGAGGGCCAGGTCATTAGTTCAGGATCGTCAGTGTTACTTACTAATGGAGCCGGACAAGGAAAATGGATCGTGCGTTGCGGTGTAGGTGATCGTGATTGGTCAACCATCAGCTTAAAAGATGAAGCGAAGATTTCAATGAATGCTTTTCCAAATGAAGAATTTGCTGCAATTGTCTCGAGAAAGTCGGAGGGAACGGACCCAGCCTCTGGATCATTTACCGTGGAATTAACAATCAATAAAAAATCAACTCATTCTTTTGCCACGGGTATGTTTGGCAAAGCGACTATTATTCCATCACGAGCTACTGATGCATGGACAATTCCATTTGATGCATTACTCGATGGAGATGCTCAACACGGTTATGTATTCATTACGGAGGACAACAAAATAGCCAGAAAAGTAAACGTATCAATCTCAGG
>JANYDR010000032.1 GCA_025363495.1 Cyclobacteriaceae bacterium
CTCTTTTACAACTTCTGAGTTATGTCTCATTTCCCAGGATAATTATTACAAGCTTCGTAATGAACAGCCAATTGACGAGAATGGAGTTAAGAACTTTGACCTTCCCGAGTCGATCGATCGTGAGGCATTTCGTGCAGATCTTGTGAAGCTAAAGGCTGGGCAGGACGTAATCAAAAAAGAATACACGTTCAATAATCCGTCGGCTGAAACAAGGATGCTGACATTTAAAGCTGCACCAATTTTGGTTGTGGAGGGATTATTCGTTCAATACTTTGACGAAATCTCACAGGAACTTGATCTGAAAATTTTTGTAGAGGCTAAAGACCATGTAAAGCTTGGCCGCCGGATACGAAGAGACCAGGTAGAGCGTGGATATGACATTAATGATGTCCTCTACCGGTATCAACACCATGTAATGCCGGTTTACGAATCTCTTATCGAGCCACTTAAATACAGATGTGACCTCGTAGTTCCCAATAATCATCATTTTGATCGTGCGTTGCAGGTATTGGTGGGGTATTTAAAGACGATGGTGTAGGCCGCTGCAAGTCGTCTCACGACAGGGGGCCGTGGGACGACTTGCAAATTATCCCTCAATTTTTACCTTTGTATCCCTCCAAGGTAAAAGAATGGAAAAAAAGGAAATTTCAAAGAAATTGATGCTGGTTGCCGGAATTCTGGCAGCTGTTATCATTCTTTTTTCCCAGGCCTTTCAAAAGGAGACTTGTCAGCTTTTATCCAAAATCAAGTCAGTTAATAAGACTGAGAAAACCGCAGAGGCTGAAAAGAAAGTTGTTATTGCTGCACCTGTTGATGCGGTTACCTCCGGAGCCGCAGTAGAAATGGAAGATGCAAATGCTTCCCTGATCCGTGAGATCATTTTAGATGAAGACAATACTTCGAAACAGTCATTAATTGGTAAAACACTTCTTGCGGATTTCTTTAAGACGCTTTTTCGCGTCGTCATATCCCCCCAGGCACCTTAGTACTTTTCTTATTCTCTATTTTATTAGCTTTCAAACCTCACAGGTCTGATCTGCTATCCATTCAACATTAGAATTAAATTTAAATTATATTTTTATGCGTAACAAAGGAGTAGTAATAGTACTCGGCATTGTCATCACCTTTCTGTGCCTGTACTATCTGTCGTTCACATTTGTATCTCAAAGGATAACACAGGATGCAGTTAATTATGCCACTGATAAGGGTGGTGCATTAAGCCTTGATAAGAAACAAAAATATCTTGATTCACTTTGGAATCAGCCGGTGTACAATCTTTTTGGATTGGAGTACACTTACAAAGAAGTAAAGGAGAATGAGCTGAGTCTTGGTCTTGATTTGCAGGGCGGTATGCATGTTGTACTGGAGATTTCACCAGTCGAAATTATTCGTGGTCTGAGTGGAAATAATCAGGATCCCGCATTTATTGCTGCTTTGCAAAAGGCACGTGAGAAGCAGAAAACCAGTGAAGATAATTTTGCCGATCTATTTTACGCTGCATTCAAAGAAGCTAATCCAGGCAGGAATCTCGCCTCTCTTTTCGCATCCTCGGCCAATCGCGGTCGTGTAAGTCTTTCTGATACCGATAATACTGTCCTTAAATTCTTAAAAGAAGAGATGGAAAGTGCTATTGATCGTTCATTCACAATCCTTAAGACACGTATTGACCAGTTTGGTACTTCCGCTCCAAATATTCAGCGCCTTCAGGGCACGGGCCGTATTCAAATTGAAATTCCAGGCGCGGATAATCCTCAACGTGTAAGAAAATTATTGCAAGGTGTTGCCAGGCTGGAGTTTTGGGAAGTAATTGAATACAATGATCCTCAACTCAATCAAGCATTGGTGGGTGTTAATCAGATGCTTTTGAAAGAGCAAAATTCCAAGAAAGCAGCTTTAACAGCCGTTGCAGATGCAACTGGAACTCAAACCACTGCTAAATCAGATACAGTTAAATCCGCTCTTGAAGAACAACTTAATAAAGTGGCGCAAGACACAACTTCCAACGGACTTGATTCATTAGCTAAACTTAATATGTCCCCTTTGTTTGCATTGAGCAATCAGGGAATTCCTTTTCTTTATAATGTTAAGGATACAGCAACTATCAATCGTCTCTTCAAAAGGGAGGATGTTCGTGCATTTATTCCACGTACCATCGGTTGGTTTTGGGATGTGAAGGCAGAGCCGGATATTACTCCCGGTGTAGAGGACCTCCGTCTTAACTTCGTAAACCAGGGTCGTAATGGTAAGCCATTGCTCACGGGTGAAGTTATCAATGATGCGCGTCTTGACTATGATCAGTTTGCCCGCCCGGCGGTAAGTATGACCATGAGTGCGGCGGGTTCTAAAGCATGGGCGAAAGTAACAGCTGCTGCTTCAAGCAAAACTCCTCAGGGAAGGATTGCTATCGTACTGGACAACTATGTATACACGGCACCAACTGTGCAGGGGGAAATTCCAAACGGTAATTCACAGATAACGGGAAGCTTTGAGCTTGAAGAAGCAAAAGATCTTGCGCTCGTTTTGAAGGCAGGTTCACTGCCAGCTCCTACCCGTATTGTTGAAGAGGCGATTATCGGACCAACCTTAGGTAAGGTAGCCTGGAACCAAGGTATGATTTCAATGGGATGTGGTCTGACCATTACAATTTTATTCATGGTTGCTTACTATGCAAAAGGTGGTTGGGTGGCAAATTTCGCATTGCTATTCAACATATTTTTTATTCTTGGAATTCTCGCACAGCTGAATGCAGCACTTACCCTTCCGGGTATTGCGGGTATCGTATTGACAATGGGTATGGCAGTAGATGCAAACGTTTTGATATATGAACGGATCAAGGAAGAGTTGCGGCAAGGCAGAAAACTAAGAGAGGCCATTGCAAAAGGTTATGAACGTGCCTTTTCATCCATTTTCGATTCGAACTTAACTACCTTCCTTACCGGTATGTTCCTGTTTATTTTCGGACAAGGGCCATTAAGAGGTTTTGCGATTGTATTGATGATTGGTATTGCTACATCATTCTTTTCAGCAGTTTATATTTCGCGGGTAGTTATTGAGTTCCTGGTGCGTAAAGGTGATGAAGCTAAAGTTTCTTTTGAAACTCCACTTTCTCATTTAATTCATAAGCAACCAACTTATGATTTTATTGGAAACAGAAAATATGCTTACCTGTTCTCTTCTTCTATAATTCTGATCGGCATTATCCTGATATTCGTACAGGGGTTAAATCTTGGTGTGGATTTTAAGGGAGGCCGCTCTTATATCGTCTCCTTTAATAGTCCTGTTGAATCGACTAACGTCAGAAACGCTTTAGTGTCAAGTTTTGAGAACTCAAGTACTGAGGTAAAAAACTACGGAGGCGATAAAGTAATGAAAGTAACTACTTCGTATTTAATTGACGATGAATCCGACGCTGCCGATGATAAAGTAAAGGCTGCGCTAATCCAGGGAGTTCAAAAATTCAACGGATTGGAATTTACTCAGGATGATTCGAAGGTTGATGCAAAGCATTTTACAATTTCTTCTTCAACAAAAGTGGGCCCCACCATTGCAGATGATATCAAAGGTTCAGCCCTTGAAGCAGGACTCTTTTCCATTATTGCAATCTTCTTTTACATTTTGGTGAGATTCAGGAAATGGCAATACAGTACAGGTGCTATTGTTGCACTCATCCATGACTCGTTGTTTGTGCTCGCTTCATTTGCAATAGCGGGAGCTTTTGGCTTCTCATTTGAGATTGATCAAATATTTGTAGCCGCGTTGCTAACCATTATTGGATACTCCATTAACGATACAGTTATTATTTTTGATCGTATCCGTGAATATCTTTCTATGGGAACGAGTCATGATGTGAAAAAAGTTTTTAATGCAGCCATTAATAATACATTAAGCCGAACATTAATTACTTCAGGTACCACCCTTATTGTGGTTGTGGTATTATTGTTTTTTGGTGGTGAAGTTTTGAGAGGATTTTCTTTTGCCCTTTTCGTTGGGATTGTCATTGGAACATACTCTTCCATTTTCATCGCATCCCCTATGGTAATTGATTTAGATAAAAAGAAGTTGGAAGTTGGCGTGGCCGTTCCCGCTTAGTTTTTTTTAACGAGTTTCTTAAAAGCCCGGTAGTTGTTCGCTACCGGGCTTTTTGTTGCTTAAAGAGTGGTTTTATAGCCCTTGATTCAAGAAATATTGATTTGCCTGAATTTTATAAGAATTATTTTCGTTTAGATTTGTAAGTATATGAACATCCGGGTCACATCTAAAAAAGCCTTCAAAAAACTCAGCAGTTTTTCTTTGCAGGTCATTTTAATGTCGGCAATTGTTG